>NZ_DASZGI010000116.1:0-6614 GCF_035938995.1 Actinocrinis sp. | reverse complement strand
GCCCGAGCCGCTGACCGCCCACGTGAACGACGCCGAACCCGACGCACCGGTGCTGTCCGTCGCGGTGACCGTCACGCTCGAGGTGGCGGCCGTGGTCGGGGTGCCGGAGATCAGACCGGTCGAGGAGTTGATCGACAGACCCGCCGGAAGACCACTGGCCGACCAGGTGAAGCTCTGCCCGGACGCCGAGTCAGAAGCGCTGAGCTGCACCGAGACCGCGGTACCGACCGTGGAGCTCTGGTTGCCCGGGCTGCTCACGGTGACGGTGTTGCCGCCACCGCCGTGGTTGACGATCGGGTGCGACAGGTCGCACCGGTTGTCGTCGTTCGACCAGATCGCCTGCTCGGCGAACGTGCCGCTGCCCATGGTGACGTTGCCCGCGCCGCCCGCGGAGCCCGGGCTCAGCCACGCGCACTCGTCGCCGTTCTCCTGGCCGCTGAACGAGCTGCCGGACTGCTGGTTGGTCCAGCCGCCCGCCGGGTTCTGGTCCGAGACCGTCTCGGAGAACTCGTGGCCTATCGTGATCGTGTACCCGTCCAGCGTTCCGGGCGAGTTGACGAACCCGACGCCGCAGCCGGCACCGGAGTCCATGTTGTACGGCTGGTTGCTGAACGCGATGTCGCCGTACGGCGAGGTCACCGGGCCACCGGTCAGGCTGCTGTCACCGTTGTAGTCGTGCCAGGCGCAGTACTGACCCTGGTAGTTGTCCGGGTTCGTACCGGTCGGCGAAAGGATCACGTAGTACGAGTACCGGTTCGACGCCGCGCTGGTGTTGCCGAAGTGCGCCGCCGCGTTGACCGCCTCCTGGCCCAGCTGGTGGCCGCTGGCCGCGCTCGGCGAGGCCGCGGAGTTGTCGTACCACACCCCGGACAGTGCGCCACCGGTGTCGTACGGCACAAAGTTGGCGTTGCTCGGGCAGCTGGTCGCCCCGGACGACACGTTCGGGCCGTCGCACCACTGGGTCAGCCCGGCCGACCACAGCTCGCCACCGGTACCGATGCCCTTGAACATCTCCTGAGCGACCGGCGCGCCACCGTCCGGGTCCCCGGAGAACGTCGCGTCACCGCTGCTGTTGGTGCTCTCGGAACCCCACTGGGACCCGTAGAACACCAGGTACACCTTCGCATGACCGCTCATCACGCCGGTGCCGTCGATACCGCCGCCGTAGGCCAGCGTCTCCGGACCGGTCGCGTTCGGCGACACCGTCTGCGCATGCGTGGCCGCGTACGCCTTCATCTTCGCCAGCTGCGAGATCGTCGGCACGGCACCGTGCCGGTAGGGGTGACCGTAGGCCGGGCTGTACGGGTTGACCGAGGAGGCGGAGCTCCCGGCCTCGGGCGTCGCGGAAGCGAACGCCGAGACCGCCACGCCGGTGGCGAGAGTGACGCTGGCGGCAGCTGCCAGTGTGACTCTCAGGCTGCGGCGGCGCGCAGCACCCTTGAATGGGTGGATCACTTGCAAATCCCCTTATCTCAGGTGGCGGCGGCGCATGTGGGTGCGGCCGACCGCCACGGTGTGGGCGCACGTGTGACGGCGCGCGGGATCACCGCTACGCCCGCCGGTGCGTCCAGTTCGGTGTTGGGTGCACGCCCACATTCGGAGTGCTCGGAGATCGCGAGGGGCCTGCGGCAGCTGGGCCCGATCCGACCGCTGAGGCGTACATGGCGGCGCCCCGGACAAGGTTCCCGGGGCGTTCTTTGCAGGGGTGTCCATGGGTGGGAACGCCCGCGACGACCGCCGCGGCCGCAGTCGCGGACACTGAGGGCGAAGTTAGCGCCGCTCACCAGACTGGTCAACGATCACTGACCAAACAGATGATTTTTGAATACCGCGCTCCGACCCACACGTTTCCTGCGGCTTTCGCGCTGAAGCCCGGCGCCGGTTCCGGCGGGCGACCGGCCGACGACCGAGCGCCACGGCAAGCAGACGACATCGCTCATATGTTCTGAAATATCCGCACATTCGGAGCGTCGTATTCGACAGTTCGGATACGGCCGGCCGCTTCGCCGATCAGCTCTGATACGTTCTGCTCCGTTGCCGAATCAGGGGCGGGATTTTACAGGGGGATGGGATGAGGGGCTGGGGCTCACGGCGGCGTGTCGGGGCGCTGACTGCTACGGGCGCGCTGCTGGCGGCCGCGGCTGTGGTCACAGCGAACAGCGGCGTTCTCGGCGCGGACCAGACCGCGTCGACCAACACGCTCACGGCATCCGGGACGCCGTCGTCATCGGCGACAGGTTCGCCCGATGCGTCCGCGCGGCAGGCCACGGTCCCGTTCACGGTCACGCCGGTCAGGGCCCCCTCCGGCCACGCCGCGGGGCTCAAGACCGTCGGCGTTCTCGGGCGCGGCTTCACCGTTCCGGCCGGATGGCAGGTGATCGACCTTGCCGCGCACCCGACCACGTGCGTGCGCTTCGACGTTCACGCCGTCTACATCGGCACTCCCGGGGCGGAGCAGAATTGCCCGGCGCGGGGCGTGGGCAGTCACACCGGCGCGGTGTTGATCCAGCCGGCTCCGGCGCACGCTGCGACGACCGCCACCACCACTGCCGTTGACCATTCGATCGCCGCGGAGATCGACGCCTCCGCGCCCGGAATGACGGTCACCGCGACCTATAGCGGCGCCGACCGGTCGACCATCGTCAGCGCGTTGGCCGCCGCGCACCTGCCGAGCCCGACGGTCGCCACCGTGCCCGTCCCGCCGAACGCCCCCATACCCGCCCCGACCGCGTCCGTGTCGCCCTCCGCTACCGCTTCCCCGCTCGCCTCGCCGTCCGAGACCGCGAGCGGGCAGCCGGATGCCGCAGTTGGGCGCTCCTCCATATCTCCACAGACCTCGACCACCGTGCCCCTCAGCGTGACGAACTACATCTCCGGCGCGGGCTTCGACGCGTGCAACGCGCCCAGCGCGAGTCAAATGGCCGCGTGGACCGCCCCGAATTCGCCGTTCAAGGCCGTCGGCATCTACATCGGCGGCTCGCTGCGGGCCTGCGCCGCCCAGCCGAATCTGACCCCGGCATGGGTCAGCGCCGAGGCCCAGGCCGGCTGGCACTTCATGCCGCTGTACGTCGGCTGGCAGGCGATGAACTGGACGCCGGGCACGCCTCTCACAGTCCCGGCCCAGCTCGGCAGCCAGAGCGCCGACGATGCGATCGCGCAGGCCCAAGCGCTCGGCTTCGGCGCGGGTTCGGTCCTCTACTACGACATGGAGGCGTACCCGGCCACCGCGGAGAGCGCCGCGATGACCTTCCTCTCGGCGTGGTCGGTCGAGCTTCGCGCCAAGGGTTACCGCTCCGCCGTGTACAGCAGCGAGAGCAGCGGCATTGACGACCTGGTCGCCAACCTCGGCAAGATCAGCGAGCCGGACGTGATCGACGTGGCCAACTGGAACGGCCAGGAGGACGCCGACCCCGGGGCCGCGCCGAGCGCGGACTGGCCGCACCAGAGGGTGCACCAGTACGAAGGCGGAGCGAACGCGACCTACGGCGGCGTGACGATCAACATCGACCTGGACTACTTCGACGTCAGCGTCGCTGTCTGTGTCCTCGCTGAAAAGCCCAACCGTGGAGCCGGCATTTACACCGTGCCCGGCAATGCCTGCGTTCCAGCCGTGGTGCCGAGCCCGTAGCGGTCGTCAGACCACTGGCTCATAAGTTCGCCTCCTTCACGACCTCTCGTCCTGCCGCCAACCTTTCTCCAGGAGTTGACCCGCCCTCAGACGCCACCATCGCAGAGATGGTTGATGAGGTGCTGCTCCCCCTCCTGCGCGCACTGTGAGCAGGACGGACCAGGCAGCCTGGGCCAGTACTGTGTCGAGCAGCGCCTCGGCTGCGGCGCGCGAGAACGTCACGGCCGACGGGTCGCGGTCCATGCGCGCCGAGCGGCTGGCGCCGTCCGGCGGATATTTCTGGTTGAACGGCGCCGCGCTCGGTCGGCGTGTCCCGGGCCGGTCTAACGATCCGCAGGCACGAACTCGGGGTTGTAGCGTTCGTGTACGTATATGGCTGGCACATCCTCCTCAAGGAGGACATAAGCCTTGTAGACGCACAGATCGGCATCCCCGGCTGCGGTTCCGACGGCTCCTTCCGCGCCGGCTTCGTCCGTGAGTGGCCAGTCGGCCAGGCCCCAGTCCAACAGCCGCCGCGACTGGCTCACGCCCAACGCGATCAATCCGCGGCCGAGCGGGGTGTCGAGGTCGCGCAGCAGGCCGCGCATCGGCGTGCCGCTCCCGGCGTCGGTGACGACCAGGTTGCGGGAGACGATCTTTCCCTCGGCCGTGCGCAGGGCCGAGTGCCGCACCAGCAGTTCGTCCGAGCGGCCGGCCCGGATCGCCGAGCGCACGCCCCGGTCCAGGTCCCCGGCCGAGCGCAGTTCCTGACGCGCGACCTCGACGTGCAGTTCCAGGCCAAGCAGAGCTTCAAGCAGGAGGGTGGTAGAGCCATCCGACGCCAGGAGCATGCGCGTGATCGGGGCGCGGAACTCCACGGCTCGATCAGCGGTCGAGGTCGGCGGCGGGAATGGAAACGATCACGGCGGTCCTGCCTTCTGCGGGACTGGACGCGCAGCGATGGGCGCGTCGACACGGCGTCAACGTCGGTGGCGTCTCTTCAGACCGATCGTGCGCGCAGCCGGAGTTCAAGCAGAGCCGCCAGTTAGGTCAGGTTCGGATACGAAGGTCTCGACCACCGCGGCCGCCTGTACCAGGCTCAGCCGGGGATCGCAGAGCGAAACGTAGTTCCGCCGCAGGCCGTCCTCGTCGGGGACGTTGGCGCCGACGCACTCGGTCACCGCCGCCGCCTCCTCCAGGCGCAGTCCGCCGGGTTCGACGCCCCGCCTCGCGCAGCGCGCGCACGAAGCCGCGGATCTCCCGTCGGATGTCCTCGAGCCTCCGGGTCTTGCGTCCGGTAGCGGTCTTGACCGTGTTGCCGTGCATGGGATCGCATAGCCAGACTACGGGATGGCCGGCGTTCTTCACCGCGCGCGATGTCGGGCAGGTCCCGCTCGACCGCGTCGGCGCCGAACCGGGAATTGAGCGTCAGGCGGCCGGGGTCGCGGTCCGGGTCCAGGTGCCCGATGGCGCGCTTCAGATCATGGGGATCGCCCTTGCCGCTGACCTTGCACGCGAAGCGCAGTAAGCCCGGCGCGTACGCCTACACTTCGAGCCTGCGCTCGGCCTCGCCCCACGCCCACGCGTATGCGCCGACGACCGTGGCGAGAGCGTCGGAGCAATGGGCCGGGACCGTCTCCACGAGCCGGTAGTACGCCGCGAGCGCCGCCTGCTGGCCGGCGAGTAAGCGCAGCAGGGCTCGGCCTGATTCGGTCAGCCGCAGCGAGGGGTCCTTGCGCAGCTGAGCCATCGCGGCAGCGACCGCATCGGCTCGGGGCGGCGAAGATCGGCGCCTCTTGCGCGCTGGGTTACGCCCCGAGCGACGCGATGGTGTTCGGGGTTCGTCATCCGCGGCCAGTTGCGGCGGCGACACGAGGGAGACCGTGACGCTGCCGGACGCACTCTGCCGCTCTGGCAGCGGGCTGCGGCCCTGCTCCATGCGCCGTCGCACGTCCTGAGCAGTGGAAACAGCGATTCCGGCCTCGCGGGCGATCCGGCGCAGCGAGGCCTCCGGGTTGCCGGCGATGATGCGGCTGGCGCGCAGTCTGCCTTCGGTCCCGTCGACCGGACGCGACCGTCCGTCCCGGCCGACACGGTTGTCCGAGTCCGACTGCTGCCCCGCCGCATTCGCCCGCCGCCGCAGCGCCCCGACGGTCTTGTCGGAAAGCCCGGTGACGGACCCGACCAACCGGTCTGACCAGCTGGGATGGGTGAGGACGAGGCGCTCGGCCGCGGCGACGCGATCGGCGTGCTCCGGCGGGAGGCATTCCCCCTCGAGCCAGGTCCCCGGGTCCTCCTCCGACGCCCTATCACATAAGGCCAGACACGCCGCGTCGTCGGTCAGCAACGGTCCCCCCGAGTGCGTTGTTGAAGGAAGTGTCGTCAATGCTCAGCTCGCGCGGCCCCCTGCTGCCCCACGATCCGGACTGACGACGCTGACAACACTCGCGGGGGGCGGTCATCGATCGATAACATGCCGATCACACGACGACGTGGATGATCATTTCGGCTGACACCGCACACCGGCCCAGGCGAGTACCCTGCTGGTCAGTCGCACTGTCGGGTAGGGGGTCGTCAATGCGATTTCAAGTGCTCGGGCCGCTCAAAGTAGACATCGACGGCAAGGACGTTCCGGTCGCGGGTGCGCGCACGCGCGCGCTGCTGGCCACGTTGCTGCTCAACGCCGGTGCGACGGTGTCGACCCGCGAACTGATCGCCTCGCTCTGGGGCGTGGACGCGCCGCCGTCCGCCCTGTCCTCGCTGCGCAACCTGGTCGGTCGCCTGCGCGAGACGCTCGGGGATTCGGGTGCGCGGCGGCTGCGTACCGTCGGCTCGGGGTACGCCATCGAGGCGGACCGCGACGAGCTCGATCTGCTCGAGTTCGCGGAGCTGTGCGCGAAAGGCCGCGCCGCGCACGAGCGCGGGCAGTGGCCGACCTGCGCCGAGACGCTGCGCAGCGCACTCGGGCTGTGGACCGGGGAGCCGTTCGACGGCATCACCGGTTCCG
>NZ_DASZGI010000115.1:0-1601 GCF_035938995.1 Actinocrinis sp. | reverse complement strand
CGGGTGGCGGCCGCCAGAGCTCTTGCCCTCGCCGCCGCCGAGCGGGTGGTCGACCGGGTTCATGGCCACGCCACGCACCGACGGCCGCTTGCCCTTCCAGCGGTTCCGGCCGGCCTTGCCGAGCTTGATGTTCGCCTGCTCCGCGTTGCCGACCTCACCGACGGTCGCGCGGCACTCCACGCTGACCCGCCGGATCTCGCCGGACGGCATGCGCAGCTGCGCGTAGCCGGCCTCCTTGGCGAGGAGCTGGACGCCGGCACCGGCCGACCGCGCGATCTTCGCGCCGCCGCCGGGACGGAGCTCGATGGCGTGCACGACCGTGCCGGTCGGGATCGACCGCAGCGGCAGCGCGTTGCCAGGCTTGATGTCGGCGCCGGGCCCGTTCTCGACCCGGTCGCCCTGGTGCAGGCCCTGCGGCGCCAGGATGTAGCGCTTCTCGCCGTCCACGTAGTGCAGCAGCGCGATGCGCGCGGTCCTGTTCGGGTCGTACTCGATGTGCGCGACCTTGGCCGGGACGCCGTCCTTGTCGTGCCGCCGGAAGTCGATCAGCCGGTAGGCACGCTTGTGGCCGCCGCCCTGGTGCCGTGCGGTCACCCGCCCGTGCACGTTCCGGCCGCCCTTACTGTGCAGCGGGCGAACCAGCGACTTCTCCGGCTCGCTCCGGGTGATCTCGGAGAAGTCGGAGCCGCTGGCGCCGCGCCGGCCAGGGGTGGTCGGCTTGTACTTACGGATTGCCACCTGCTTCTCCTTAACTAACCGGTCCGCCGAAGATGTCGATCCGGTCACCCTCGACCAGGGTCACGATCGCCCGCTTGGTGTCCGCGCGCTTGCCCCAGCCCTGCCGGGTCCGCCTGCGCTTGCCCTGCCGGTTCAGCGTGTTCACGCCGGTTACCCGGACCCGGAACACTTCCTCGACCGCCTGCCGGATCTGCGTCTTGTTGGCGTGCGGCGCGACGATGAACGTGTACTTGCCCTCGTCGAGAAGGCCGTAGCTCTTCTCCGACACCACCGGGCGCAGCAGGATGTCGCGGGGGTTGTAGATCCTGCTCACTTCTCGCCCCTTTCCACGAACGTGCGCAGCGCGGCCTCGGTAAAGACCACGTAGTCGCTGACGAGCACGTCGTAGGTGTTGAGCTGGTCCTCGGCGAGCAGGTGCACGGCGGGGACGTTGCGCAGCGACTTCCAGGTGAGCTCGTCGTCGCTCTGGGTGACAACGAGGATGTTCCTGGAGGCGCCGTCGGTGACCTGGGCCAGCACGGCGAGCGCGTCCTTCGTCCGCGGCATGTCGCCCTCGACGAAGTTCGTCACCACGAAGATCCGGTCGTTGGCCGCCCGGTCGGACAGCGCGCCGCGCAGCGCGGCCGCCTTCATCTTCTTCGGCGTGCGCTGGGCGTAGTCCCGCGGCTGCGGGCCATGGGCGACGCCGCCGCCGGTGAACTGCGGCGCCCGGGTCGAGCCCTGCCGGGCCCGGCCGGTGCCCTTCTGCCGGTACGGCTTCCTGCCGCCGCCGCTGACCATGCCGCGAGTCTTCGTCGCGGCCGTGCCCTGCCGGGCGGCCGCGCGCTGCGCGACCACGACCTGGTGCATCAGCGGCACGTTGA
>NZ_DASZGI010000114.1:0-5022 GCF_035938995.1 Actinocrinis sp. | reverse complement strand
GTTCCTCCGTGATTGTCGGATCATCATGCGGGTTGGTGATCGCGCGCCGATCTGAAAGGCTCGGGGCGTGGAGCTCTTCGAGCACGGCCGCTTCCGCTTCGCCTTCTCCGACCGGCACGGCGGAGTGAGCGCGGCGCCCTACGGATCGCTGAACCTCGGGGGGCACGTCGGCGACGACCCAGAGGCGGTCGCGGAGAACCGGCGGCTGGCCGCGAAATCCCTCGGCATGGCCCCTGGCAGCGTCGTCTACATGCGGCAGGTGCACGGCGCTGGAGTCGCCGTGGTGCGCGGACCTTGGCCGGGCGGCGTGTCGCCCGAGGTCGACGCGATCGTCACCGACCGGCCGGGCACGGTCCTCGCGGTCCTGGTCGCCGACTGCACCCCGGTCCTGCTCGCCGATCCGGTCGCGGGAGTCGTCGCGGCCGCTCACGCCGGACGCCCGGGAATGGCCGCCGGGGTAGTGCCCGCCACCGTCGCGGCGATGCGCGCGCTCGGCGCGGAACCCTCCCGGATGCTCGCCTACACCGGCCCTGCCGTGTGCGGCGCCTGCTATGAGGTGCCCGAGCAGATGCGCGCGGATGTCGCCGCCCAGGTGCCCGAATCGTGGGCGACGACTCGTCAGGGCACCCCCGCCGTCGACGTGCCGGCCGGCGTCTGGGTGCAACTGCGCGAGGCCGGAATCGGAGACGGCCGGCGATCGCCGGTCTGTGCGAAGGAATCCGCCGACCACTACTCCTACCGCCGCGAAGGAACGACCGGGCGGTTCGCCGGATTCGCCTGGTTTGAAGATGTCTGAGACGGATTCGCAGGCGCCCGACGCGCGCGCCGGTGAGCTGGCCCGGAACCTGGCCACGGTGCGGGCGCGGATCGCAGCAGCCTGCGCCGCCGCCGGTCGCGAACCGGACGAGGTGTCGCTGATTGCTGTAACCAAGACATATCCGGCGTCTGACGTCATTCGTCTGTATCAGGCGGGAGTATGCGAGTTCGGCGAGAACCGCGACCAGGAGGCCGCTGCGAAAGCCGCCGAGGTCGGATCCGGGCTACCCGGCCTGACCTGGCACTTCATCGGTCAGCTACAGACGAACAAGGCACGCTCGGTGGTCTCCTACGCCGACGTCGTCCAATCGGTCGACCGCGTCAAGCTCGTCTACGCCCTCGACGACGCCGCGCGACGCGCCGATCGATCGCCGCTCTGTCTGGTGCAGGTGAATCTGGATCCGGATGCCGCCGGACGCGGCGGCGCGGAACCCTCCGAGGTCGAACGGGTCGCCGACGCGGTAGCCGAATCCGCGGCGCTCAGGCTCGGCGGGCTGATGGCCGTCGCCCCGCTCGGCGCGAACCCCGGCGCGGCATTCGAACGGCTCGCCGAGATTGCCGCGAAAGTACGTGGCGCCCACGCTGGAGCTGTGTCACTCTCTGCGGGGATGAGCGGGGATCTCGAGGCGGCCGTCGCCGCGGGCGCGACACACGTGCGGATCGGCTCCGCGTTACTCGGCGCTCGCCCGCCGCTGCGGTAACGTCTGATCCAGTACCCGAACGGGTCGCGCCGGCCGCCGGGACACCGGCGGGGGAGGGACCGGACGGCGGGGCACACCGCGGCGCGGTGAGCCTGGCCCCG
Organism: Actinocrinis sp.; assembly: GCF_035938995.1. Classification (GTDB taxonomy): domain Bacteria; phylum Actinomycetota; class Actinomycetes; order Streptomycetales; family Catenulisporaceae; genus DASZGI01. The sequence continues at coordinate 3,404 of NZ_DASZGI010000114.1, read as the reverse complement.
GCCGATGGACCATCAGTTCGAAAAGGAAGGTGACGGGCATGCCCGGATTCATGAAGAAGACGGCCGTCTACCTCGGGCTGATGGAGGGCGACGACCCGTACGCCTACGAGGAGTACACCGAGGAGCCCGACGAGGAGGCGCGCCCGGTCCGCCCCGACGAGGACGTCGACGACGAGGACGAGCGCTACGCGCCGCCCGGTCCGCGCGAGGCCGCGGTCGAGCACGACCCCCGTCCGCTGTTCCTGTCCGAGCCGCGCCGTCCCCAGGGCGCCGCGCGCGGCGCCGGTCAGGACCGCGGCGCCGCCGGCGAGTACGTCCGCCCGGCGCCGCTGTCGATGCTCCCCGAGCGGGTCGACCGGTACGAGCGCCCCGCCCCGGTCGCGTCCGCGATGGGCAGCGTCCCGCACGGCTTCGGCGGCGGGGACGGCGGCGGCGCGACGTCCGAGGCATACCGGATCACGACCCTGCACCCGCGCAGCTACAACGAGGCGCGCACGATCGGCGAGCACTTCCGCGACGGCACCCCGGTCATCATGAACCTGTCCGACATGGGAGACGCCGACGCGAAGCGGCTGGTCGACTTCGCCGCGGGCCTCATCTTCGGGCTGCGCGGGACCATGGAGCGCGTGACCCAGAAGGTCTTCTTGCTATCACCTGCTAACGTCGATGTGACGGCTGAAGACAAGGCCCGCATCGCCGAGGGTGGGTTCTTCAACCAGAGCTGACAGGCGGTATCCGACCCGGTGCCGCCGGTGACGGCGGCACCTGGGATGGACGGCGTAGATGCACCTGGCGATCCAAGTGATCACGGTTGCGCTCTGGGCGTACTGGGTCGTGCTCATCTTCCGGCTGATCATGGAGCTGGTTTTCCAATTCGCCAGATCCTATGACCCGCACGGTGCCATGCTGGTTGCCGTGGAGTCCGCCTATACGGCAACCGATCCGCCGCTGAGATTTCTGCGTCGGCACATCCCGCCGCTCCGCATCGGCGGGATCGCGCTGGACCTGGCGTTTCTGCTGCTGCTGATCATCATGTCCATCCTGCTCAAGGTGGTGGGCCAGCTTTGAGCGCACCCGACAGCAGACATAACAACCAGGACACGAGATATTGTCTGTCCGGTACGCCGACGACCCACGCTGAGGTGAAGACATGCCGTTGACCCCCGAGGACGTGCACAACAAGCAGTTCACGACCGTCCGCCTCCGGGAGGGCTACGACGAGGAAGAGGTCGACGCCTTCCTGGACGAGGTGGAGGCCGAACTCACCCGGCTGCTGCGGGAGAACGAGGAACTGCGCGCCAAGCTCGCGGCCGCGACCCGGGCCGCCGCCGCGGCGCAACAGCAGCCGCCCATGGACCGACCGCCCATGGACCGGATGCCGGCCCGACGAGAACCGGTACCGATACCCGCCCAGTTGCCGGCGCCGATGCCCGTGCCGGTGCCGCAACCGCAGCCGCCGCAGTTCCAGCCGGGCGGCGACTCGGCCGCCCGCGTCCTCGCGCTGGCCCAGCAGACCGCCGACCAGGCGATCGCCGAGGCGCGCAACGAGGCCAACAAGATCGTGGGCGAGGCGCGCACCCGCGCCGACGGCATGGAGCGCGAGTCCCGCGGCAAGGCCGACGCGCTGGAGCGGGACGCGCAGGAGAAGCACCGCGTGGCGATGGGCACGCTCGAGCAGGCCCGCGCCTCGCTGGAGCGCAAGGTCGAGGACCTGCGCGCGTTCGAGCGCGAATACCGGCAGCGGCTCAAGTCGTATCTGGAGAGCCAGATGCGGCAGCTGGAGTCGAACAGCACCACCGACGACCCGATGCTCGCCTCGCGCGGCTCGTCCCCGTTCCCGCAGCTGGGCCCGGGCAGCAGCGCCCCGGCCATGGCCGGCGTCGGGATGCCGCCGGGCATGAGCTCGGCTGGCATGCCCCCCGGCATGGGCCCGGGCCCGATGGGTCCCGGTCCGATGGGCCCCGGCCCCGGGATGAACCCGGGCCCGCAGGGCAGCGGGTACAACCCGCCGATGCCCGCGCCCGCGATGGCCGGCTCCGCGATGAGCCAGATGACCCAGACCATGGCCCCGATCCGGCCGGGCGTGCCGCCGCAGTCGGTGCCCAACTACCCGCCGCCCCCGCCGTCGCCGATGCGCGGCTTCCTGATCGAAGAGGACCCCGACTCCTGAACCGAACCTCCTAGAGCGAACTCACGTCGACGTACCGCACGCGGCCTCGATCCCGACCAGGATCGGGGCCGCAGTGCGTCCACCGCCGGTCTCGCGCATCCGAACCAGCCGCAACAGAACCCTGAAACGCGTCCGTCGCCCTGACCGTTCCAGGTCGGATCTGTGACAATCCGTGACACCACTTGGCCTGGCAAGGTCACGGTGCGGCTGCTTCACTCGGTGGCGGGGGACCGGCAGCGAACAGGCGAGCCCGGGGGTTGAGACTGCGTGCAGACGAGGCAGACTGCGACTGCCGACCCGCGACTGCGGGACGGCAGATGGCGATCAGCGCTGGGCGAGTGCCTGGCCCTGTACCGGGCGGTGACCGGAGACCTCTCGCAGGACAAGCCACTTGAGCCGACGGACCTGCTCGCCCTCGGGCCGTATACGGTGGTGGGCCTGATCGGGCAGGGCGGGATGGGCCGCGTCTACTCGGCCCGCGCGGCCGACGGCACCCGCGTCGCCATCAAGGCCCTGATCGCGCACGCGGCGGCGCGGGAGGCGGCCATGCCCCGCTTCCGGCGCGAACTGGCCGCGGCCCGCCGCATCGAGGGCGAGCTGACCGCACGAGTCGTCGACGCCGACCTCGAGGCCGACCCGCCGTGGCTGGCCACCGAGTACATCCACGGCCCGACGCTCATGGCGGTCGTCGACGCGCTCGGCCCGCTGCCACCGCCCGCCGTCGCCGCGCTGGCCATGGGTGTCGCCAGTGCGCTGACGGACATCCACGCCGCGGGGGTGGTACACCGGGACCTGAAGCCCTCGAACATCCTGCTGACGGCGGACGGCTTGCGGGTGGTCGACTTCGGGATCGCCCGCACGTCGGACGGGACCACCCTCACCGGCGGAAACTGGACTCTTGGCACGCCCGCGTTCATGGCGCCCGAACAGGTCGTCGGCGAGCCGGTCGTGCCGGCGACGGACGTCTTCACGCTCGGATCGGTGCTGGTCTACGCCGCGACAGGCGAGCCGCCGTTCGGCCGCGACGAGGCGACCGCCGTGATGTACCGCACGGTGCACGACGCGCCTGAGCTGACCGGCGTCCTCGAACCGCTGCGCGCCGTGGTCGAGGACTGCCTGGAGAAGGACCCGTCCGCTCGGCCGACCCCGGCCGAGGTGATCGACCGCACGTTCGCGCTGCTCGGCCGCGCCCCGGCGAGACGGCTGGCCGAGGAGGACGGCGCGGACGGTTCCG
>NZ_DASZGI010000113.1:0-39173 GCF_035938995.1 Actinocrinis sp. | reverse complement strand
GCGGCCGACAGCTTGCAGGACACCAGGTCTCTTCCGACCATCCGCCGCACGTGGTGGGACACCCGGCTGCGCTCCCAACCGATCTGCGCGGCGAGCACGGTGATCGGCATCCGCCCTCCGTCAGCGACGCTCAGCGCCGTCAGGACGTCGTAATCGGGCAGCGACAGGGCGCTGTCGGACTGCAGCTGGCGGTTCATCTCGTACGCCAGGCGCAGATGGATCCGGATATAGGCCAGCCAGGCCCGCTGTTGCTCGCCGTCGAGCCACCCGCCTTTGGGGACTGGCACCGCCTTGTCATTGCGTGACATGTCACCTAGTGTTTCTGTTGATCGCCGCCGTCGAGGCGCGCCGCGCTTCGAAATCACCTCGCGCGGACCGCCGGGACCTGGAGGTTAACCATGCCGCATGCAGCGGTGCTCACCGGGTACGGGCCGCCCGAGGTGTTCGTGTGGTCCGAGGTTGCCATGCCCGAGCCCGGAAACGGCCAGATCAGGATTCGCGTGTGCGCCGCCGGGGTCGGCCCGACCGACCTGAAGATCCGGCGCGGCGACTTGCGGGAGGTCTTCCCGCTGCCTTCTCCCGCGGTACTCGGCTTCGAGGCCGCGGGCACGGTCGACGCCCTCGGTCCGGGCGTGACCGGGGTGGCGGTCGGCGAGGAGGTCGCATCCCAGCTGCCCGCGCTCGGCGGATACGGCCAGTACGCCCTCGCCTCCGCCTGGACCACCAAGCCGGCTGGCGTGAGCTGGGCTGACGCCGCGGCGCTGCCGGCCTCGGCCGAAGCCGCCGTCGGCACCCTGCGACAGTTGCGGGTCGCCCCGGGCGAGACGCTGCTCGTCCTCGGCGGCGGAGGCTCGGTCGGCCTGATCGCCACCCAACTGGCCGTGTCCCAGGGCGTTACCGTCATCAGCGCCGCCGCGGCGCGCGACGAGCAGCTTGCGCGACAGCTCGGGGCGATCCCCGTGCGCTACGGGACCTCGCTCCTCTCGCAGGTACGCGCGCACGTCGGCAAGGTCGACGCCGTTCTCGACGCCGCAGGCAAGGGCGGGCTCGGCGACGCCGTCGAACTCGCCGGCGGGCCTGCGCGAGTGGTCACGCTCGCCGACGAGCACGCGGCCGACTTCGGCGTGGCGCTCTCCGCGCCGACCCCGGACCGCGCCCCTGACGCACTCGACCAGACCATGCCGCTGCTCGCCTCCGGCAAACTCAGGCTGCGCGCCCAGCGGCTGCTACCTCTGCGCGACGCCGCCCAGGCGCACGCCCTCCTCGAGGCCGGCCAGGCACACGAAAAGCTGATCCTCACCGCCGAATAGGGCGAGCCGGTCTCGTGGTCTCGTGGCGGTCGGGAGTACGACGATGGGCTGGTCGCCGGGCGGATTGCGCAGCGCCGCGCTCAGGCGGCCGAGGAGTTGTTCTCGTTGTCCGCCGCGTCGCTGCACGGCGCGGGGAGCCATTCGATGCCGTATGCGAACCCTTGCTCGAGGCGGTCGAAGCGGAGGGTCGCCTCGCCGTGCGCGTCGAGGTGGAGCGGCTCGCCGGGGGTCAGCCTGCCGTCGAGAGCCCGCTGCGCGAGGCCGTCCAGGCGCCAGAGGGCCGCAGGCGGGCAGGCCGGGTCGAAGCGCACCCGGAGGCGGAACGACTCACAAGTGACGAGGGGCACGAAGGCGTAGTGCGGGATCATCGGCCAGCCTTCGGGGAGCCGGAATACGATCTCGTATTCGTGCTCCTGATCCCGCTGGAGCGGGCCGGGCAGGTCCAGGACGTAGCGGAAGTGCGATTCGCTCTGCTGCTCGCGGTTCTTGACCCGTGCGCCGAAGTGGGTTTCCACTTCGAGGCCGGATAGTCCGAGTCGCTTGTCGCCGTTCTTGGGCACGCTGAACCGGGCGGAGATCCGCCGCAGGCCGTCCCAGCGGGCGACGATGGTGCGCTGTTCGGTCACCTCCGGCCGGTCCAGGTCCAGCCGCAGGATCGCCTCGAAGCGCCGCACGTACCAGCCGACGTCGGGGTCCGCCTCGGGGTCGTAGGGGGCGCCCAGTTCGGCCGCCCCGACCTGGGCCAGCAGGGTGAACGCCCGGGCGATCTTGCGCCGGGCGCCGCGGTCCGAGCAGTGCAGCCGGCGCGCCAGTTCCTGCGTGCGCGCGGTCAGCTGGGACAGCCGCGCCTCCGGGTCGATGCCCAGGGCCACCCGGACCACCAGCCGGTCCTCTTCGGAGCTGCCCCGCAGCAACCGGTCGACCAGCGCTAGGATCCGGCGGCGGATTTCCTGGTTGCCCGCGTCCGAGGGGATGCCCGCAAGGCGCGCGAGGTTCGCCCCGACCCGCTCGCCGAGCGCGTTCGAGGACACCCCCCAGCCGCGGCGCAGATCGGTGAACTCGGCGATGAGCAGCCGTTCCACCTCTTTGACGTTTCTCTCGGCGTTCTGAGGCATGCCTGCGCTACGCCCTATCCTCACGGAACCTCCCCGGGCGGTCGATTCCAAGCGTAGCTTCGGCCCTGGGAGGCTGGACCGGTTATCCGGAAAACGGCATGATCGAGTCAGGGTCCATACTTTTTTGCGCCTTTGCCGTGCCGGCGCCTGCCGCCGGACCCGGGCGGCTACGGGGAGGGGCCGCCGGGCCCCTCCCTCCCCTCCTCGTAGAACCCGCCGTGGGCCGGCGGGGCGGCCGAGCGGTGCCGGGCTCGGCCTGTGTGCGCTCTGCTCTCATCGGCGGTGTCATCACATTCCTGACGGACAGATGCGTTCAGCCGGAGAAGCGAGCCAGCAACTGCAGCAGTGCCCAGACGATGCCGTGGGATTCCATGGTGCCCCTCCCCTCTGTCCTCGAACGCTGGTTCGGTCATCACCAGATTCGCCGAGGTGTAGGGGTCACCAATAGGAGTTGCCTGTTTCCTCTCGAAGAGGAAACAGGCAACGGGGCAGGGAGGACTAAGTTGTGCTGGCATATGCGACTGTTGTCACGCAGCCGCGAGGCTCACTCGCACAAATGGCGTGGTGCCGGTGTCCGCGGTGATCGCGCCGTCTCCTGTTGCCTGTCCGTCAGGGTCACGGTGAACACGCCATCCGCCGTGGCGCGGGCCTGAAGGGGCGCTTCGGAGCACCAAAGGCACAAATGCACTATAACGCCGAAAAGCGTGCATAGTAAAGGCCCGAATGGACGAGCTCGAACGCCGGCGGGCGAGGCGGTGTGCGCGGCGTGGCCAGTGCCGCCCAGTTCTGGCCGCAGTCTGGCCGGTGCGCTCGCCGCCCGCGCGAAAAGCTGATCCGGCGGCCGTCGTCGGGCCGCGCCGGAGCTTGGGGGGACGGCGGAGCGGGGACCGATGCCGCGCCGCCACCTAGCGCACGACTTGGCACCGTCCCGCCGCCGCCCAGGGCTTCGCCACCGCGCCGCACGTGTATCAGCCTTCGGAGGGTCAAGCGTGTCCAGCGAGCCCGAACCCAACCCCCACCCGCGGCGTGAATCGCGCCGGGCGCCGCCGGATGCGTCTGCGCCGACCGGGCACGTCCACGCCCCTTCGCAGAACATTGAAGCACTGCCTCAGAACACTGAGGCGCAGCCCGAACGGTTCGGCAAGGGGCGGCCCGTAGCGCTGCGCGAGTTGGCGGGCGCGGGCCTGATCGTGCGGACCGCCGCCGACCCGGTCGGCCGTCCCGCGCTGGCGGCCGATGTGTACGCGCTCGCTTGGCCGATCGTGTTCGCGCAGCTGACTCGGCGCATCGAGCTCGGCCGCGGCCATCCGGTGTGCGCCCGCTCGGTGCGCTCGCTCTCGGCCGACTGCCTCGACCGGTTCCAGGACGATGTCGCGGCGGTCGTCGACTACGTGCTGCGCCACGCGCACGCTCCGATCCACAACCTCGAGGCGTGGATTGCCAGCCGGCTGACCGCCGCAACCGTGGACGGCCACCGCAGAGAACGCGGGCGACGCGGGGCGGCACAGCGGCCACGGGTGCCTAAGTGGCTCGGCACCGCACTCGGCGACGACCCGTGGCTGACCGAGCTTGCCCTGGCGGTACTGGACTGGGTGGGCGTGCCGGTGGCGGCGGGGTCCGGACTGTGGCCGGTCGATGTGTGGGCGCAGCGCCGCGCCGCCGCTCTGGGCGACTGGTCCTGCGGCAACCCGGCCGCCGTCGAGCGCGACATCGAGACGGTGCTGGCAGCGATGCGGACCCGGCCCGACTGGCATCTCAAGTACGTCGAGCGCCCACTCGGGCACAAGCGAGCCCCCGTATATGCGGGAACGCAGTCACCCGACGACCAGGCGGACCAGGGCTCAGTGCTCTGTTTCGTCACGGCGCGCGAGCACGACGAGTCTCGGCTCGACCAACTGGCCGCGCTGGCCGTCGACGAGCTCGAGCGGCGGTTGGCGGACGGGGAGGACCCTCGCGCGTGCGTCGCCGACGTCATGCGGCGGGTGTTCGCCGAGGCAGGCCCGGCCTGGGGTCTGGACCGGCCACCGCACGACGGACCGGGCCACGAGGAGCGGGTCTCGGCGCTACTGGCCGATCCCGCCGCACTCGACCGGATCGTCGCCGAGGTCTTGGACATCGTCGGGGTGGCGGCCCTGCGGTGAGCCGGTCCGCGGCTCGGTCGCGAGCGGGCAGTCTGCGCTCAGGAGACTGATGCGCTCGTCGAGCAGCCGGGACACCGCGCGCGGGGAGCAGCCGGCGTCGAGCACCCGGGCCTGGGCCGCGGCGAGCTCGGCGCGTAAGAGCGCGAACAACGCGCGCCGGCGCGCGTCGGGTGCTCCGATCTCGGCTCCGGCCCCGGCTCCGGCAGCGGTCGCCGACATCTCGTCCCCTTCTCCCGTGTCGCTGTGCATCTGTCGCGAATCTCCTCGCTTCGCCCTACGCGCAGATGCTGACGGACGGGACGCTACGGTCCGTCCGTCAGCATCTACCGTCAGCACCTGTCGACTGCGCGCGGTTCCGACCCGATCCTCCCCACGCACGGGGCCCGGCTGCTTATCCCTGGAGGCGAAAGGCGATGCCACCGATGCAGTTCCCGATTCCGCCCGTGCCGACCGACTGGACGGTCTACGGCCTCGACGACGCGTGGCCCTGGCAGGGCTATCTGATCGGCCTCACTTTCGGCAGCGGGAAGCTCCACCCGCAAAGCGAGGACAAGGTGCATCTGCGGTTCGGCCCGATGTATGGGTACGAACAGCCGCACGTCGAAGTCGTCAGCGGTCCGGTGGGGACGCCGGCGGTCGTGCGCGCGCTGCAGCACGGCTTGGCGCGTGCCGGGATCGATTACGGGCCCGAGCGCACTGATCGCGTCGCGGGCGTCGACGAGCAGCCCCGCGAGATCTTCCTGCCGGTCGGGGATGACCGCCAGCCCGTGGAGATGTGGTCGGGCGGCCGCGTCGAGGTGGGCTTCGGGCAGATCGGGACCACGTGGATAGCCGTCGTGGCCCAGGATCTCCCGCTCGAGTGGCTCGGGCTCAGGCCGGTCACCGATCTGTCGCCCTACGAGCAGGCCAGGCGCGACCTGTTCGAGCGCAGGGCCCGCGGCGAGTCATGACGGGCCGCATCGTCATCGCGACGCGTGGAAAGTGACCGGTCATCCGTGAGGTCTCTCTGGACCGCGTCGGCCCCGGCGCCGCGTCGGCGCGGCGCCACATCCGCTTGACACCGCTGTAACGCACGTGTTCACTGTCGCGCGGAGAGCGCTCTCCGTTCTCCCGCGCCCACGCCGCGCGGGCCGGGTCGGATGCCGACACCGCACGGAGAAGCGCGCATTCCGCTCGAGAAGTGCGCTTCCCGAGAAGTACACATTCTTCTGTGAATAGCACTAATCCGTCCCGTTCACCTGCACGTTGGTCAAGACGCCGATATTCGGAAACGTTTACGCCCGAGCGCTGGTGGCGGCTCGCGTTTCCGGTGTCGCCTCGAGAAAGGGCAAGGCGGTACATGATCAGACCTCACCGGACCCCCGGCCGCGTCAGCCGCGCCGGCCGTGCTGCGTTGATCGCGTCCATGGTCGTCGGCCTCGGGCTCGTCTCCGGCCCGGCGCTCGGCGCCAGCGCGTCCGCACCGCCGCTCGTCGCCCCGAGTACGTCCGGCGGCGTCCTCGGCCCGAACGTCTACGTGTTCGATCCGAGCATGCCCCAGAGCTCGATCCAGACCACGCTCGACGACGTCGCGAACCAGCAGATCCCCAACCAGTTCGGCACCCAGCGGTACGCGGTCTACTTCGCCCCGGGCACCTACGGTTCGGCCGCCGACCCTCTGATCTTCCAGGTCGGCTACTACACCGCCGTCGCCGGCCTCGGCCAGAACCCGGGCCAGGTCGTGATCAACGGCTCGATCGACACGTACAACCAGTGCTTCGGCCCGAACAACTGCGTCGCCCTCGACAACTTCTGGCGCTCGATCTCGAACCTGACGATCAACGTCGCCGGCGGCAGCGGCTGCTTCGCCGCCACCGAGTTCTGGGCCGCCTCGCAGGCCGCACCGCTGCGCCGGGTGAACGTCAACGGCAAGGTGAGCCTGATGGACTACTGCGACGGCTCGCCGGACTACGCCAGCGGCGGCTTCATCGCCGACTCGCAGTTCACCGGCAGCACCGTCATCAACGGCTCGCAGCAGCAGTACATCACCCGGAACACGAACCTGGACGGCTGGACCAACGGCGTGTGGAACCAGGTGTTCTGCGGCGACCCCGGAGCCCCCGCGCAGAGCTTCGCGGCCAACTCGGGCCACAACGGCGGTCCCGCGCCGTACACCACGCTGGGGACGTGCCCGGTGACCGAGGAAGCGCCGTATCTATACCTTGATTCGAGCGGCCAGTACCAGGTGTTCGTGCCCTCACCGCAGTGGCAGTCCTCCGGACCGACCTGGACGTCCGGGAACACCCCCGGCACCTCGCTGCCACTCAGCTCGTTCGACGTGGTCAACCCGTCCACCACGATCGACCAGATCAACAAGGCGCTGGCCGCCGGCGAGAACCTGCTGTTCACTCCCGGGGTCTACAACGTCACCCGCACGATCCACGTCGTGCGGCCCGACACGAAGATCGTCGGCCTCGGCTTCGCGACCTTGATCCCGGCCTACGGCAACACCACGATGGACGCGAACGTCGGCGACGGCGTGGCGATCTCCGGTCTGATCTTCGACGCCGGACCGGTCACCTCGCCGGTGCTGCTGCGGATCGGGCACAACAGCAACGGATTCGACGCGGCCGCCGACCCGGTCACCGTCAGCGACGTCTTCTTCCGGATCGGCGGCGCCGAGGTCGGATCGACGGTCGCCGGCTTCATCGACAACAGCGACCACTCGATCATCGACGACCTGTGGTCCTGGCGCGCTGACCACGGCGCGGGCGGCGGCAACTGGAACTCCGACACGGCCGACACCGGCGTCATCGTGAACGGCGACGACGTCACCGCCTACGGCCTGGCCGTCGAGCACTACCAGAAGTACGAGACCGTCTGGAACGGCCAGGACGGCACGGTCATCTTCTTCCAGAACGAGAACCCGTACGAAGTGCCGAGCCAGGCCGCGTGGATGGCCGGCCCGACCCAGAAGGGCTACCCGGCGTTCTACATCCCGAACGACGTGAAGTCCTTCCAGGGCTACGGAATGGGCAGCTACTCCTTCTTCGATCAGGGCGTGGACATCCACAACGCCATGGCGTTCCAGGCCCCGGACAACCCGGCGGTCCAGTTCCACGACACCCTCACCGTATTTCTGACCGGCTCAGGCGGCATCGACTCGGTGATCAACGGAACCGGGCCCGCGGCGAACGCCGCCACCGGAGGGCCAGCGAACGTGGTGGCCTACCCGTAAGCGGCCCCGTTCACTAGGCCCCGTTCACTAGCGGAAGGATCCGGCCCGTCGCATCATGCGGCGGGCCGGACCGCGTCGCACCCGGATCCACCAGAACAACGGAATCAGGAAGAACGGCGGGAAGCCGTGCGACACGGCGGCGACGGCCGCCACAAGCGCGATCGGGAGAAGCACGTACGGCAGCGCCGCATAGCGAACCGGCCACGGCTGGCCGGCGGCGCGCTGCGGCTGCGGAGGCTTCGGCTCACTGGGCAGATCGGTGAAGAGCGCCGCGAGGTCGGCCTCGGTGCGGGCGGCCAGTGCCCCGTTCACGCGGGCGTCGAACTCGGCCTGGTCCAGTCGGCCGGCGCTGAAGTGCTCGCCGAGTGCCGCCGCCGCGCGGTCCCTCTCGGCATCGCCGACGCGCACCTGACCGCCGGCCCTCGGGGTGATGTCGTCGTACATAGCGCCGCCTCCAAAAGCTGCCCCGCCCGGTCGGCCACGTCGGTCGACCGGTCCATAGACCACTCTTCCGGGTGAACCTTGCGGCGTCGTCCTCCACCCGGCGACATCCCGGCGTACTACGGCGGGAGTAGTCAGGTCACCGGCACGATGGCCGCGGACAGCAGGGCGCCGCGCTCGATCTCCAGGATGCCGAGCGTGCCGCGCGGCTGCCGCCTGCGGTCGGTGGGCGAGCCCGGGTTGAAGATGCGGACCGAATCGCCGGTCTCGTCGAGCGGAATGTGCGAATGCCCGAAGACGACCAGCCGCGCTTCGGGGAACCACCGATGCATGCGCGCCGTGCGCCCGGCCGACGGGCCGGCGTCGTGCACCATCGCCACCGGCAGGCCGTCCAGCTCGAACTCGAGGGTCTCAGGCGCACCCCAGGCCTCGACGTCCGGGCCGTCGTTATTGCCCAGCACGGCACGCACGGGGGCGAAAGCCGCCAGTTCGTCGAGCACCGAAGCGGTGCACACGTCGCCTGCGTGCAGGATGAGGTCGGCGGCGCGCAAATGCTCGGCGACCGCTTCCGGGCAGCCGTGCCAGCGCCGCGGCGCATGTGTGTCGGACAGCACGACGACCCTCACGGCACCCGAAGATACCTCACTCGTCGCGGCGTTCCGGCGAAATCGGGGTTCCCGCCCGGTCGGACTAACGCGCCGGTCAAGGTAGCAATACGGCGTTCGGGGCGGGGCGATCTGCACGCGGCTGGCGCGTACCTCGTCCCGCCCCGAACGCCGTCAGGCTAAGGCTTGCGGCCGACCGCCCCGGCGGTGCAGTACTGCGCCTGGCTCAGCGGCTTGAGATGCGGGCCGTCCGGCCACCAGTCCGCGCACCGGGTGAGGCCCGGGGGCACCAGCTCCAGTCCGTCGAACAGCTCCGCCAGCTCGGTACTGGTGCGGAAGGTGCCCGAGCCCATGGGGCTGTGCACGAACACGTCCTCCATCTTGCGGGCCACCTCGGAGTGCTCGTCCTCCGGGTCGAGGAAGTGGCTGATCACCACGTACGAACCGGACGGAAGGAGCGAGATGTACTCGCGCATGATCTCGGCGGGCGCCGCGCGCGGGCCGTTGTAGTGATGCAGGGTCCCACACTGGAGCAGCGCCACGGGCCGGGTGAAGTCGATGGTCTTCTGGACCAGCTCGTGCTCGATGACCTCGTGCGGCTTGAAGATGTCGGCCGAGATCAGGTGGGAGCGCTCGTCCTCCTCGAGCAGCGCGCGGCCGTGCGCGAGCACCACCGGGTCGTTGTCGACGTAGACGACGGTCGCCTCCGGATTGAAGCGCTGCACCACCTGGTGCGTGTTCTCCGCGGTCGGCAGGCCGGAGCCGCAGTCGAGGTACTGGTCGATCCCGGTCTCCGCCGCGATGAAGCGGCACGCCCGGATCAGGAAATTGCGATTCTCGGTGGCCAGGTCCCTGGCCTCCGGCGCCACCTTGAGCACGCCGTACATGACCTGGCGGTCGATCTCGTAGTTGTCCTTGCCGTTCAGGAACGCGTCGTAGACGCGCGCGATGCTGGCACGGGTCGGATCGACTCCGACGGGCACGGTTTCCTTTGGTGCGGAGGCGCCGGGGGCGCTGTCGGGCATCCCAGTCTCCCGATGTGATTGCGAGTGGTGTGTGAGGCGCGCTTAACTTAGCGTAAGAGTTCGTGTTCCACACGTAAACGCACGCGGCTTCACCCTCGGCCGTGAAAGAGACGCCTCTCGGGGCGCCCGCCACGGCGTCCGCGCCGCCACCACGGAAGGTAGTCATGAGCACTGTTCCCGGCCCCGGTCCCGGTGCGGGTCCTGGCGGAGCGGCGCACCGCGGCCCGACCGTCCGACGGCTGATTCTCGGCACGCAGCTGCGCAGGCTGCGCGAGCGCGCGGACATCACCTGCGCCGAAGCCGGGTACGCGGTGCGCGGTTCGGCCTCGAAGATCAGCAGGCTGGAGACCGGCCGGGTCAGCTTCAAGGAACGCGACGTGGCCGACCTGCTCACCCTCTACGGCGTGGCGGACCCGGACGAGCGCGAGCAGTTCCTCCAGCTGGCCCGGCGCTCGCGCGAGCCGGACTGGTGGCACCGCTTCAACGATCTGATGCCGAAGTGGTTCGAGGACTACCTCGGCCTGGAGGAGACGGCGACCCGCATTCAGGCTTTCGAGTTGCAGTACGTGCCGGGCCTGCTCCAGACCGAGCAGTACGCGCGGGCGATCGCGATCGGCCTGCGTCCGGAGACGGCGACCGGCGACGTCGAGGGGCACATCGCGCTGCGCACCCGCCGCCAGCAGATCCTGTTCGGGGCGCGGGCCCCGCGGCTGTGGGCGATCATCGACGAGTCCGTGCTGCACCGGCCGATCGGCGGCCGGGAGACGATGCTCGGGCAGATCGAGCGGCTGCTCGACCTGACGGCGCTCGGGAACATTTCGCTTCAGGTGGTGCCCTACCACCGCAGCGGCTACTCGGCCGAGAGCGCCTTCTCGCTGCTGCGCTTCGCAGAGGCCGAACTGCCCGACATCGTCTACGTGCAGCATCTGACCGGCGCGATCTACCTCGAGCGGCTGGACGATGTCGAGGTTTACAGCCGCTCCTTCGACCGCCTCGCCGTCGACGCGGAGACGCCGCACAACAGCCGGCAGATGCTGGCGAAACTGCGCAACGAACTCTGATACCGAGCGTGTTTTTCGCGGCGCCGCGCACGCTTGACCGCCGGTCACGACGGGTCCGCGGTCACGCTGGATCACCGTGTGCTCACTCAATTTGATGAAACGCGGCCACGCAGGCGTGTCGCTCTGCTACGTTGCGTGCATACGGCGGATGCACATGCATGTGGGCTGTGCATGCCGTTTTGGGCAAGGGAGATCCCAGCATGGGCGAAATCCGGAACGGCGTGTCCGCGGCGGTGCTCGCGGTCGCCGGCTGGCGAAAGAGCGCGCACAGCGGTGCGCAGGGCAACTGCATCGAGGTCGCCGCGTTGGCCGACGGCGGGATCGCGGTGCGCAACTCACGCGACCCGCGCGGGCCGGCGCTCATCTACACCAAGGCGGAACTCGCCGCGTTCCTGGCCGGTGCCAAGGACGGCGAGTTCGACGACCTGCTCGGCTGAGCGACCGAGCGGAGCCGGGCACATCAGGATTCGACCACGGCCCGGCCGGACGCCAGGACCGGCACGGACCACGCACGCCGACCGCCCACTCCCCTGGGGTGGGCGGTCGGCGCGTGTCCGGCGCCCGCCGGTCGGTCCCTCACGACCGGCGACCGGAGCCCTGGGGGTGTTTGGAAAGTCTCGCCGGGCCCGCGGCGCCTGCCACGCACGCTCGCTGCGTTGGCGAAGCACCCACATATTCCCGATATGAGGGAGCTCCGCCGCCTTGCGAATCGCACGCGTCAGACGCCGCGGGCTCATCCGACGATACTTCCCAAACACCCCCTAGTAGGCGCTCATCGCCTGGCCGAAGGCGCCCGCCCCCTGCGCGACTGAGGAGCAGGTCGGCGAAGCATAGGCCTGCGCCCCGCCGGAGCACTGGCCGTCACGCGTCGCCGACCAGAATGAAATCCAGGCCAGGCCGTTGCTCTTGGCCCACGAGGCCAGCGCCGACGCGTCGGCCACCGTGAACGTCTCGCTGCTCACGTCGTTGACGCCGATCATCGGGGTCACCGCGACCTTGGCCAGCGCCTGGGCTTTGGAGAGCGAGGACCACACGGACTGGATCTGCCCGGCGGTCGCGGTCGCGGCCTGCTCGGCGTATCCGGCCATGTCTCCGGTGTAGGAGGACCCGTAGTCCATCGCCATGACGTTCACCGCGTCGAGCGCCACGCCGTTGCTCTTGGCGGACGACAGGATCGCGACGCCCTGGCTGGTCAGCCCGTCCGGCATCACCGGCAGGGTGTACGAGACCTTGATCCCGGGGTTGTTCGCCTCGACGATGGCCAGCGCCTGGTTGCGCAGGTTCACCGAGGCCGTGTCCGCGATCGACGCGCCCTCGACGTCGAAGTCCACGTACTTGAGCGAGTAGGCCGTGATCACCTTCTGGTACGCCGCGGCGAGCGCCGACGCCGAACCACAGGACTGGGCCAGCTCGGTGCCCGAGGCGCCGCCGAACGAGACGCGCACGTCGCCGCCCGCGCTGCGCAGGGCGCTGATGTCAGAGCTCATGGACGGGTCGGCCAGCGCCGTCACGCCGCCCCAAGCCGGCGTGCAGCCTCCATTGGCCGTGATGAACGCCAGGTTGAAGAACTTGGTGCCCTCCGTCGAAGCCTTCGACGACAGCGCGTACAGCGGGTAGAGCGACACGTCGGCGTACGGCGCGAACTTGCCGAACACGCCGGAGCCCGCAGAGCCCGATCCGCTTCCCGCGCCCGTGCCGGTCGGCGACGAACTCGTGCCGCCGCTCGGGGTGGACTTCGTCGCCGTCGGGCTGGCGGCCGGGGAGCTGGGCGTGGTCACCACGGCGGACGGGCTCGCCGGGCCGGAGGGGGAGCCGCCGGACGCGGTGCAGGCCGCTCCGTTGATCGTGCAGCCGGTCGGCTGGCCCGAACCGTTGACCTGGAAGCCGAAGCTGACGCTCGCGCCGACCGCGATCGACGCGTCCCAGCTCGCGGGTGTCACCGTGTACTTCTGGCCGCTGCTGCTCTCGGTTCCGTTCCACAGGCTCGCGACACTCGAGCCGGAGGGCAGGGTGAACGCCACCGACCAGGTCGACATCGCCGCCGAGGTGGTGTTCGTGATCGTGTACTGGGCGACGTACCCGCCGTCCCAGGAGCTGGTCTGCCGGTACGCCACGTTCGGGGCGGCCGCGTTCGCCCCGCCCGCCATGGCGAACGCGGTGCCGACCGCGGCCACGGTGGCGCCGGTGCCGAGCGCGGCGAGTTTCAGGGTCCTGCTTCTGCGGCCGGGCCGGGCGGGAGGCGTCGGCTCGACGGCATGGCTTCCCATGAAAACAGTCCTCCAGGCGGTTCAGGTGGCTCAGGTGGTTCAGCTGGCTTGACGCCCGGATGGCGGGTTCAACAACGAAGTTGAACCCGCTTCTGTGCTTCGAAGCTGACCGAGGCTTCATGGCGGCTGTAGATCGCGCGGCGGGGAGAAGGGAGTTCCCTGCAGCGAGATCTTTCGCCGCCGCTCCGGTCACTTCGAAGCGGGCGAGCCCTCACCGTAGCGAGGCGAACGCGACCTGACAGCCATCGATCATTAAGCGCGTCATAAGACTGCTTCAGGCTGGCGCAGACCTATGCCTCCGGGCTCTCCAAGGCGCGTTCCCGGGTGATGTCATTGCTCCAACGGGCTTTAGTTGGGCCCAACCACCTGGACTTTGGGGGAGTAGCCGTTCCATGTCGCGTACACCGAATAAACCGTCGAGCCCTCGGTGAAGTCGACCCGCAGCCATCCGGCCGCCCCCCAGTTCTGCACCGAGTATCCGGCGGCAGGGGTGGCCGAGACCAAGGCGGCCGAGTCGGACGTCATGGACAGGACCACGACGCCGCCGCCGGTCTGGTACCGCGAGAGCGTCCCGGCCCCGCTCGCCGAGGGCGATCCTGAAGCGGACGCGGACGCGGACACGGACGGCGACGCGGAGTGTTTCGACGTGATGGACACCCCGCCGAGACCGAGCGAGGTGTGCGTCGGCGGCGAGGGCGGCTCGGTCGGCGTGGCCACGTCGGGCGCGCTCGTCGGGCTCGCGCCGGCGGCGATGACCGCGGGCGGCGCCTCGGCCGCCGGAATCAGCACGGAGTCCACGCCGAGCCAGGCCACGCCGGCCGCCGCGGCCGTCGCGGCGCACCAGGCGGCCACCGCCGACGCGGACCAGCGGCCGGAGCGTGACGCGACCAGGCTCACCGGTTCCCTCCCTCTCAGTCGTGCAATAGGTTGCCAGACTATGGCCAACGTGCTCCTCGTCGAAGACGATCCGGATGTTCGGTCCGCGGTGATCCATCAGCTGACCGGGTTCGGGCACGCCGTGCGCAGCGCGGGCACGGCCCTGGCGGCGCTGCGCGAGGCCAGCCGCGACCCGGGCGACATCATCGTGCTCGACCTGGGCCTGCCCGACCTGGACGGCTCGGAGACGCTGAAGATGCTGCGCGCGGTGACCCAGGTTCCGGTCATCATCGCGACCGCCCGGGACGACGAGGCCGAGATCATCAAGCTGCTGAACGCGGGCGCGGACGACTACCTGGTCAAGCCGTTCTCCGGCGGCCATCTGGCGGCGCGCATCGCGGCGCTGCTGCGGCGCACGGGCTCCGGCCAGACCCCGGCGATCCTGCGGGTCGGCGGGCTCGAGGTCGATCCGCGGCGCCGCGAGGCGAGCCTGGACGGACGCGCGCTCGACCTGAGCCGCCGCGAGTTCGACCTGCTCGCCTACCTCGCGGCCCGGCCGGGCGAAGTGGTCACCCGGCGGGAGCTGCTGACCGAGGTGTGGCAGCTGCCTTATGGCGACGACCAGACCATCGACGTCCACCTGTCCTGGCTGCGGCGCAAGCTCGGAGAGAAGGCGAGCGCTCCGCGTTATCTGCACACGGTGCGCGGTGTCGGGGTGCGGCTGAACGCACCCCCAGGGCAGTGAGGGCGCGATGAGATGGGCTCTCGCGCGAGTCGCGCTCGCCGTCACCAGCATGGTCGCGCTCGCCTTCCTGATCCCCCTGGGTTTCGCGATCGACCACATCGCCGCCCAGCGTGCCTACGCCGACGCCCAGACGCGGGTCGCCGCGATCGAACCGCTGCTCGCGGTGACCACCGACCGCTCGGCGCTCGAGGGCGCGCTCGACACGATGGACGGTTATCAGAACATCGCGCTGCGCCTGCCGGGCGGCGGTTCGATCGGCACGCCGCGCGCGTCTAGCGGCCAGCTCGACGCGGTGGCCACGACCGGCCGGGCGGTGACGCTGGCCGTCCCGGGCGGCACCGTTCTGGTACAGCCGGAAGTGGTCAGCGGCGGGGTGACGCTGATCGAGGTCTTCATCGACGCGGGGCACACCCGGCAGGGAGTGCTGCGCGGCTGGCTCATCCTCAGCGGCGTCGCGCTGACGCTCGTGCTCGGCTCCACCCTCGTCGCCGACCGCCTGGCGACCCGCGTCGTCGGCGCCGCGCGCCATCTCGCCGACGCCTCGCGCCGGCTCGGCGACGGCGACACCTCCGTGCGCGTGGACGCGGCCGGGCCGCACGAATTGCAGGAAGCGGGCGTCGCGTTCAACGTGATGGCCGACCGCGTGGTGCACCTGCTCGCGGCCGAGCGCGAGCTGGTCGCCGACCTCTCACACCGGCTGCGGACTCCACTCACCGCGCTGCGCCTCAACGCCAACACCCTCGGCGACATGCCCGAGGCGGCGTCCACCCGCGACGCGGTGGCGAAGCTCGAGCAGGAGGTCGACTCGATCATCAAGGCGGCCCGCGGCGGCACGACGGCGCACAACGCCGAGGTCGGCGTCTCGTGCGACGTGGCCGCGGTGGTGGCCGAGCGGATGGCGTTCTGGTCGGCCCTGGCCGAGGACCAGGAGCGGCCGTGGCAGCTGGTCACCGCGGCCGGTCCGGCGCCCGTCCCGGTCGGCGCGCCCGAGCTCGGCGCCGCTCTGGACGCGGTGCTGGGCAACGTGTTCCGGCACACCCCCGAGGGCGCGTCCTTCCAGGTCACCGTGCACCGGGGCAACGGCTCCGTGGCGATCCTGGTGGACGATTCGGGCCCCGGCTTCCACGATTACGACCGGGCGCTGCGCCGCGGCGAGGGCACCGGCGGCGTCGGCTCGACCGGCCTCGGCCTGGATATTGTGCGCAAGCTGGCCGAACGCACCGGCGGATCGTTGACCGTGGACCGCTCCTCGCTCGGCGGCGCGCAGGTGCACGTCTCGTTCCGCACCGAGGACTCGGTCAGCGCGCGGATCGGGCGACCAAGGCGGTATGCGCGCCGAGGACGCGGGTGACGAAGAGCACCGCCGACTCGGGTCCGGCGGGCCGCAGCTGCTTGTAGAGCACGGCCGGGTCGATGTCCGCGCCCCGCTTCTTGACGGTGAGCCGGCCGATCCGGTGCTGCGCGATGAACACCCGCAGGCGTTTGACCGAGAACGGCAGGATGTCGGTGATCTCGTAGGCCGTCGCGTAGGGCGTCTCGGCGAGGTGGTCCGAGGTCAGGTAGGCGATGGTCGGATCGATAGTCGCGGCGCCGAGCTCGGCGGCCAGCTCGCCGAGCAGGTGGGCGCGGATGACGGCGCCGTCCGGCTCGTAGAGATAGCGCCGCACGGGCGTCGGCTCAGGATCCGGCAGGCCGCGCGCCTCGAGCACGTGCGGGCCCGGCAGGAGCGTCGCGCGGCGGGAGGCGGAGGCGAGCGGGCCGAAGTAGATCCCCGCCTCCTTGACCTCGCCGTGGTCCGAGACCCACTCCGCCTCGGCGCCGGCCGGGATCAGCTCGTGCGGCAGACCGGGGGCGACCTTGAAGCCCGCCGCGGCGACCCGCCGGGCCAGGCTCAGCGCGAACTCCCATGGCGGCGAGTACGCGGCGGGGTTGAACACGCGGCCGAGGTCCGTCCGCCGCGCCGGATCGAGGAACACCGCGTCGCAGTCCTCGTCTTCCGGGAAAAGTTCCGTGACATCGGCGCACCGGACCTCGATCAGCTCAGCGAGGCCCGTGACCCGCGCGTTGGCTCGGGCCACGGCGCAGGTGAGCGGATCCCGGTCGACCGCGAGCACGCCGATGCCCGCCCTGGCGAACGCGAGCGCGTCGCCGCCTATCCCGCAGCACAGGTCCGCGACTCGGTGGGCGCCGGCGGCCGCGTACCGCCGGGCCCGCAGCTCGGCGACAGAGCGGCGGGTGGACTGCTCAAGCCCCGCGGGGGTGAAGTAGAGCGACTCGGCCTCGGCGCCGAACTTCGCGGCGGCGCGCGCCCGCAGCCGGGCCTGGGTCAGCGCGGCCGAGACGAGCGGCGCCGGGTAGCGGGCGCGCAGCTTCGTCGCGAGGGCCAACGCCGCCGACCCGTCGTATCCGTCCCGGTGGAGCTCGTCCAACAGCTCCCGTCCCGGACCGCCGAGCAGCGCCTCGAACTCGCCTGGTTCCACAGGAGTCATTCTCCCGGGTCAGCCCGCCGGCGCACGATGGACCTGGTGCGTATCGGTAGATACCCTCCCTGGGTGGCCCACACCAGCGCGGAGGAAGCGGGCGGCGGTTTCGAGGGCGAGATCCTCGAGAGCTCGCCCGCCAAGACGACCGAGACGATCCCCGCTCCGCGTTTCGGCGACGAGGCGCGGCAGTACGAGCGCGCCGCGGGCTGGCCGTGGCGGCCGGGCCGGCCGACGCTCTCCGGCCTGGGTCCGTGGCTGCTCGCGTTCGGGTTGACGCTGGTCTATCTCGCCCTGTCGCTCGCCCGCTACCAGCGGATGGCGCCGACGTCGTGGGATCTGGGCATCTTCACCGAGGCGGTCAAGCAGTACGCGCATTTCCACGCGCCGCTCGACGACGCCCGCGGGCCCGGCTACGAGATCCTCGGCGAGCACTTCTCCCCGATCATCGCGGCGCTCGGCCCGATCTTCCTGCTCTTCCCCAGCGCCGTCACGCTGCTGGTGGCGCAGGCGGCGCTGTTCGCGCTCGGCGCCGTGCCCATCACCAGGCTCGGCGTCGACCGGATCGGACCCGGCGCCGGGTACGCGCTCGGCATCGGATACGGCCTGTCGTTCGGCCTGGCCGAGGCGATCGACGCGGACTTCCACGAGATCGCCTTCGCGGTGCCGCTGATCGCGTTCGCGCTGTGCGCGTTCATCCGGGAGCGATACGTGGCGGCCGCGCTCTGGTCGCTGCCGCTGCTGTTGTGCAAGGAGGACCTGGGGATCACGCTGGTGCTCCCGCTCGGCATCGCGATCATCCTGCGCGGGCGCACATTCGTCGGCGCCGCGCTGTCGGCCGCCGGGACCGCGGGCTCGCTGCTGGCGGTGTACTGGATCATCCCGTCGCTCAACCCCACCCATACATATGAGTACTGGAACAAGGGCGGCTGCGCGGATCCGACTGTGACGCCGCATCAGCCGATCACCTGCCTGATCGGCCAGACCGCGCAGAACGCGGGCGGCAAGCTCGAACTGCTCTTCCTGCTGCTGTCCGTCACGGCGTTCGTCGCGCTCAGATCCCCGCTGACGTTGATCGCCGTGCCGAACCTCGGCTCGCGCTTCATGACCACCAACGCCACGTTCTGGGGAACCACCTGGCACTACAACGCGATCCTGATGCCGCTGCTGTTCGCCGCGGCCGCTGACGGGATCATCCGGGCGCGTGCGGCTGGTCCCCTGCCTGAGGGCGCGCACGCGCTGCGGCGGTGGGGCCGGGGGGTGAGTTCCGCGATGGGGCGGCACGGCGCACCGGCCATGCTCGCCGTCGCGTTCGCCCTGGTGCCGCAGTATTCGTATGGTCAGTTCTTCTCCCCCGGCACCTTCACCTTCGACCCGCGGACCGACGCGCTCCGGCATGCGATGTCGCTGGTCCCCAACGGCACCTCGGTCGAGACCACGATCAACATGCTCGCACCGCTGTCGGCCAGGCACGACGCCTACTGGGTCGGCAACCAGAACCCCGCCACCGACTACGTGGTGTTCGACCAGGTGGTGTCCGGCTTCAGCCCGGCGATCACCGACGTCGTGAGCTTCGAGGAACAGCGGCATCCGGGCGTCAAGTACAAGATCATCTATCAGGACGGCTACGGCATCTACGTGCTGCAGAAGGTGTAGTAATAGAGGTGGCACCCTAGGATGTTCTCGATCTGACGGTTACCCAGACGGGAGCGAACTGTGGCGGTTACACGCAATGCGGCGGCGCACTGGGAAGGCAGCCTGCTCGAGGGCAAGGGCCGGGTCTCGTTCAACTCATCCAACCTCGGCGAGTTCGACGTCACCTGGGCGGCCCGCTCCGCCGAGCCGAACGGGGTCACCTCGCCCGAGGAGCTGATCGCGGCGGCCCACTCGACCTGCTTCTCGATGGCGCTCTCGCACGCCCTGTCCCAGAACGGCACGCCGCCGAGCACGGTGGACACCGCGGCCGAGGTGGACTTCCAGCCCGGCACCGGCATCACCGCGATCCGGCTGAAGGTCCGCGCGGCGGTCCCGGGCCTGACCGCGGACGAGTTCGCGGACTTCGCGGCCAAGGCCAAGGAGGGCTGCCCGGTCTCCCAGGCGCTCAAGGCCGTGCCGATCAGCCTTGAGGCCGAGCTGGTCTGACCGAACTGGTCTCTAATCAAGTCGACCTGACCGAGTTGGGCCATCGCGCGCCCAGTCGGTTTCAAGACGACCGGTCGTTTTAGATCCGGGTCGGCACCGAGACCGCCGCCGACAGCGAATGAGGGGTCGATGTCCCACCTCGCGGGACATCGACCCCTCTGGCACAGAAGCAGCAGAAAACCACAGCTCAAACCTTGATTGAATACTCGTTTCCCGAGCCCCACGAAGGTCGCGAAGCGGCCCCGGACTCTTCGCTGCCGAGTCTTTGTTACTGGGTCATTGCTTCTGGGTTTTTGCTACCGGGTCTCCGCTACCGGGGGGCTCACGCCGGCGTCAGGCCAAGCGCGTCCAGGCCGAGCAGCGCGGCTCCGACGACCGGCGGGTCCTGTGCGACGACCAGCACGGCCTGCGGGATCTCGGCGGCTGCGTGCACGCCGATGCGCTCCATCAGCGCCGGCGGCTGTGCCCGCAGAACCCCGCCGCCCAGCACCACCTCGGTTTCCACACGCTCGATCCCAAGCCTGGTCAGCGCGACCCGCGCCATGATGACGACCTCCTCGGCCATCCGGTCGACCACGCCGCGAGCCACCGGATCGCCGTCCGCCGCCACGCGCATCAGCACCGGGGACAGCTCGTTCAGCCGTTCGGGGTCGATCTCGCCGAGATGCATCGCGATCGACACCTGTTCCACCGTCGCGCGGCCGAAGTGGCCGGCGACCGCCTCGCCCAGCGCGGTGGCCGGCCCGCGGCCGTCCTCGCCGCGCACCGCGCACCAGAGGGCTTCTTCGCCGAGGTGATGGCCGCCGCCCCAGTCGCCGGTCAACCGTCCGAGCGCGGGGAACCGGGCGCGGCGCCCGTCCGGGCCGATGCCGCACGCGTTGACGCCCGCACCGCAGACCACGGCTACTCCCCACGGGCGGCTGGCCCCGGCCCGCAGCAGGGCGAAGGTGTCGTTGCCGACCTCCACCGATTCGGTCCAGCCCTGCGCGGCGAAGACGGTCGCCAGCGCCTCCTCCTCGATCTCCAGGTCGGCGCCGGCCACATACGCGGACAGGTGCCGCGCCAGTCTCGCGTCGGCGGGCAGGCGGAGGTCCGCCCGGACCCGCGCCACCGCCTGCGCCGCGACCGCCACGGCCGTGTCCACGCCGCTGGCCTGCGGGGTGAAACCGCCCGCCCGGGCCTCGGCCAGCACCGAGCCCTTGGCGTCCACCAGGATCACATCTGTCTTGCTGTTTCCTCCGTCGATCGCCAGTACCGTGCCCGCTGCCTCTTTCCGCCCGGCCGTCTCCCCCACCGGATCCGTACGTAGAGTCACGTGCGCTCCGCCCACGGCAGGTGCTTCGCGTTGGCGGCGATGAGGGCGTCGGCCAGGCGTTCGGACAGGTCGGCCTGCCCGATCAGCGGGTGGGCGAGCAGCGCGGCGGCGACCCGCTCCCGCCCGCCGCGCAGCGCCGCGTCAAGGGCCAGCTCCTCGTACGCGCTCACGTGCGCGATCAGGCCGCGGAAGTCCGGCGGCACCGGCCGCTGAGGCAGGGGATCGATCCCTGATCCGCTCACCCGGGCCGGCACCTCGATGACGGCGTCGTCGCCGAGGAAGGGCAGCGTGCCGTTGTTGCGCACGTTGACCACCTGCACGTCGCCGCGCCCGGCCACGAGTGAGGCGAGCAGCTGCACCGCCGCCTCGGAGTAGTAGGCGCCGCCGCGTTTCGACAGCAGTTCAGGTTTCTCGTCGACCGCTGGATCGTTGTACATCTCCAGCAGCTTGCGCTCCATCTCGGCGACCTCGGACGCCCGGGACGGAGCCTTGCG
This sequence comes from Actinocrinis sp., assembly GCF_035938995.1. Taxonomy (GTDB): domain Bacteria; phylum Actinomycetota; class Actinomycetes; order Streptomycetales; family Catenulisporaceae; genus DASZGI01. Next base: position 17,939 of record NZ_DASZGI010000113.1, on the reverse strand, counting down.
CTGCTCCTCGACGACCTCGTCGTGTGCGTAGTAGTAGCGCAGGTAGTAGGAGGGCACCACGCCGAGCCGCCGGATCAGCCACTCCGGCAGGCCGACGTCGCCCGCCACCTCCGCGGCGTGCTTCTCCAGTTCGGCGGGCAGCACGTCCTCGCCGTCGACGAACACGCCCCGCTCCCACGTCAGATGGTTGAGGCCGACGTGCTCGAGCCGCACCCGCTCCGGCGCGATGCCGAGCCAGGAGGCGAACCTGCGCTGGAAACCGATCGCGACGTTGCAGAGGCCGACAGCGTCGTGTCCGGCGTCGAGCAGCGCCCGGGTGACGATCCCGACCGGGTTGGTGAAGTCGACGATCCGGGCCTCGGGCGCGAGCTCGCGCACCCGTTCGGCCAGGTCCAGCACCACCGGCACGGTGCGCAGCGCCTTGGCCAGGCCGCCCGCGCCGGTCGTCTCCTGCCCGACGCAGCAGAAGTCCAGCGGCAGCGTCTCGTCCACGTTGCGCGCGGCCTGTCCGCCGACCCGCAGCTGGAACAGCACCGCGTCGGCGCCGTCCACCCCCTCCTCCAGCGACGGGGTCGCGGTGATCCGGGCCGGGTGGCCCTGCTTGGCCAGGATCCGCCGGGAAACCGCGCCGACCGCCGCGAGCCGGTCCGGGGCCGGGTCGACCAGCGCCAGCTCGGTGAGCGGGAACTCGGCCCGCAATCGGGCGAACCCGTCGACGAGCTCGGGGGTGTAGGTTGACCCTCCCCCGACAATGGCGAGCTTCATCAGCCTTTGACTCCTGTCAGGGTGACGCCTTCGACGAAGACCTTCTGCGCGAAGAAGAAGATGATCACGATCGGCGCGATCACCATGAGGTTGGCGGCCATCATCAGGTTCCAGTCCACATGGTGCGCCGCATGGAAGGTCTCCAGGCCCAGCGCCAGGGTCCAGCTGCCCGGGTTAGGGCCGACGTAGACCTGAGGGCCGAAGTAGTCGTTCCAGGCGTAGAAGAACTGGAACAGCGCCACCGCGGCGATGGCCGGCCGGATCATCGGCACCACCACCTTGATGAGGGTCCTGATCTCGCCGCAGCCGTCCACCCGCGCCGCGTCGAGGTACTCCTTCGGCACGGTGAGCAGGAACTGGCGCAGCAGGAAGATCGAGTAGGCGTCGCCGAACGCGGTCGGCACGATCAGCGGCCACAGGGTGCCGCCGAGGCCGAACTGCTTGGTCCACAACAGGTACATCGGCATGACCGTGACCTGCGGCGGGATCATCATCGCCGACACCAGCAGGATCAGGGTGGTCCTGCGGAACCTGTACTTGAACTTGGCCATCGCGTAGGCGACCGGGACCGAGGAGACCACGGTCAGGACGGTCACCGGCACGGCGTACAGCAGGGTGTTGCGGTACCAGGTCAGGAAGCCGGCCCGGTCCCAGACGGCGCGGAAGTTCGACCACTGCCAGTGCGCCGGCCACAGCGCGCCGGACAGCGCCTGGTTGTCCGGCATCAGCGAGGTCACCAGCATGAGGAAGAACGGCCCGGCGAAGAAGACCGCGGCGACGATCGCCAGCGAGTGGACCGCGATCCACTCCAGGATGCGGCGGCGGCGCGCGGCCGCCCGGTGCGTCCGCCGGATCCCGGCGGAGGGCAGCGGGGGCGCGGGTGCGAGTACGGCCATCAGTCCTCTCCCGTCAGACCGTTCTTGCGCCGCAGCAGGAACAGCGTGAACACCATCGTCATGACGAACAGCAGCACCGACAGCACGCACGCCGGCCCGGTGTTCGCGTTGAGGATCCCCTGCTCGTAGATGAGCTGCGGGACTGTCAGACTGCTGCCGAGCGGATAGCCGACGGTCAGCGTGGTGCCGGCGGTCGCCATGGTGCCGCTGGCCACCTCGCCCGCGACGATCGCCTGCGTGTAGTACTGCATCGTGTAGATCACGCCGGTGATGACACAGAACAGGATCACCGGCTGGATCGACGGCAGGGTGACGTAGCGGAACCGCTGGATCGGCCCGGCGCCGTCGAGGTGTGCCGCCTCCATCTGCTCCTTGGGCACGTCGAGCAACGAGGCGAAGAAGATCACGACGGTGTTGCCGATGCCCCAGAGGGACAGCACGGTCAGCGAGGGCTTGAACCAGGTGGGCGAATTGAACCAGCCCGGCGGGTTGTGCACGCCCACGTGGACCAGCAGCGAGTCGATCGGGCCGCCCGCGGTGAACAAGTACACGAAGACCAGCGTGGAGATCACCGGCGGGGCCAGGTACGGCAGGTAGAACAGGGTGCGGAAGACGTTCGCGCCGCTCTTGATCTTCGTGATCAGCATTGCGACGCCGAGCCCGAAGACCGTCTGCAGAGTCACCATGACCACGACCAGCCACAGCGTGTTCTTCAGGCCGGTGACCAGGTCCGGGTAGTTGAACAGGATGTAGGTCCAGTTCTTCAGGCCGACCCAGACCGGCGCGTTGAACTGGTCGTAGTAGTAGAAGGAGAAGTAGACGGCGGCGATCAGCGGATAGGCGAAGAAGATGCTGAAGCCGGCCAGCCAGGGGGACAGGAAGCCGAGGGCGGTGAGCCCCTCCCGGCGGCGCTTGCGCCGAAGCGCCTCCGGGAGGTCCGCCCGCCGCGAGCCGCGGCCCGCGGCGAGGGTCAGGATGCTCATGTCGTCAGGCCGATCAGGTACCGGACGGACGGCTGCCGGCCTGGGTGTCCTTGTCGATCTGCTGGTCGAGGCCAGCCAGCGCGGACGGCAGGTTCGACACCTGCCCGGCCTCCCAGGTGGCCAGCCAGGACTGCGCGTCCTGCTGGTACTGGCCGCCGTTGGGCGAGGCAGGCGTGGTCATCGAGTTGGGGTCGGCCGAGATCCGCACGAAGGTCTGGAAGTTCGGGTCCTGCGTCAGCTTCGGCGAGGCCAGAGCGGCGAAGGTGCTCGGCACGTTGTAGATCGCGTTGGCGAAGGTGACCAGCGAGTCGGTGTTGGTGGTCAGGTACTTCGCCAGCTCCCAATCGGCGTCCTGGTGGGCGCTGCGCGAGGAGATCCCGATGACCGTGCCGGACAGGTAGCCGCCGCCGTAGGACGCGGCGTCGGAGTCCTGGGTCGGGAAGGGGGCGGTGCCGTACGACAGGTTCGGCGTCTCGGCCTTGAGGTTGGCGTTGCGCCACTCGCCGTCCATCGACATCGCCACGGCGCCCGTCTCAAACGGGTTCTGGCCGGAGGTGAACTCCCCGGCGGCCATCGCCTTGTTCATGTAGTCGGTCAGCTGCTGCCCGCTCGACTTCGGGGCCTGGTTCAGCATCGCGGTCTCGAAGCTCTTCTGCCAGTTGACCATGGCGGTGAAGCCGGGGTCGTTCGCCAGGTCCGAGTTGTGCGTCGGGGTCTGCCACACGAGCTTGAAGACCGAGGTGAAGTGCCCCGGCACCTGCTCGAAGTAGGCGAACGAGGGGAAGAAGCCGATCTGCTTGAACGAGCCGTCGGGGTTCTTCACGGTCAGCTTGAGCGCGTCCGCCTGGAGTTCGGACAGCGTCTTCGGCGGGGCGGTGATGCCGGCGGCCGACAGCATCGTCTTGTTGTAGTAGAGCCCGTACGCGTCGTTCTCGAGCGGCAGGGCGCACTGGTCGCCCTGGTACTGGGTGTAGTGGACCAGCGGGGCCGGGAAGGTCTTGGCCACGTCGATCTGCGCCGCCGCCAGGTCCTGCTTGAGGTTGATCCACTCGCCGGTCGAGCAGTAGGTGCCGACGTCGTCGGTGGTGAACGAGACGGCCACGTCCGGGCTCTGCGCGCCGCCGCCCTTGATCCCCTGCTGGATCTGGGTGTCGTTGATGTTGCCGGTCACCGCGACCTTGATGTTCGGGTGGGCCTTCTCGAAAGTGGCCACCATCGCGTTGAAGGCGTCATTCTCCGAGCCCTGCGAGAAGCCGTCCCAGAGCTTGATGGTGACCGGCGGCTTGCTGGCCGGATATGGGTCCGCGGCGGTGATGGTCTGGGTGGATCCGCCGGTGTTGCCGGCGCAGGCGGCGGCGGTCAGGCTCGCGGCGACGGCGGCCGCTATGCCGGATATGCGACGGGGACGCGTCACGGTCGGTGCTCCTTAGCGGATTCGTGGTGCTGAGCGGGGTGGGATGCGGCGCTGTGCAGTGCGGTGTGCAGTGCAGTGCGGTGTGCGAGGTGTGTCCGGGAGCCGTTCCGGTCACGCAGTGCTGCTCGCGGCCGACGCTGTGGCCGGCACGGTGGCCGAGAACACGGTTTCCCTGGTCGCCGCGAGGGCCGCGTGGATCGCCCCGGCGAGCACCGGGTTGTCCGGGACCGCGGATTCGACCAGGCGGGGTCGGGGGATCGCCATGCCGTGCAGGGCCTCGGCGGTCATCTCGCGCAGCACCGCGCCGCCCGCCCGGGGCACCGCGCCGGTCAGCACGATCAGCTCCGGGTCGAGCACGGCGACGAGCGGGGCAAGGCCGGTGGCGAGCCGGTCGGCGAGGTCGGCGAGCAGCGTGCGGGCCGCTTCGCGCGCCGCGGGCTGCCCGGAGCGCAGTGCGCCGGCCGCCCGCGCGAGGGCGGCCGAGGCGTCGGCGCCGCTGAAACCGTGGCGCCGGGCCAGTTTCAGCACCGCGGGCGCTCCGGCCAGCGCCTGGAAGCCGCCGGTGGTGCCGCGGCCGATGGTCCGCACGAGGGGGGCGCCGGGCACCGGCATGTAGCCGACCTCGCCCGCGCCGCCGGTCGCGCCGCGGTGCAGCCGTCCGTCGATGACGACGGCGGCGCCGATGCCGTCCGCGATCCACAGCACGACGAAGTCGCGTGCGTCGGCCGCGGCGCCGACCGCCTGTTCGGCGACCGCCGCCAGGTTCACGTCGTTCTCGATGTCGACCCGCGGATCGGCGGCGCCGTCCGGGGTCAGCGTCGTGCGCAGCCGCGCCAGCAGGTCGGGCTCGTGCCAGCCGGGCAGGTGCCGGGCGAAGCCGAGCCGCCCGGTGGCCGGGTCGATCGCGCCGCCGAGGCCGATGACCACGTGGTGCAGCGCGGCGGCGGAGATCCCGGCCGGTTCGCAGGCGGCGGCGAGCGCCGCGCGGACCCGGTCCACCGCGCCCGCGGCGGACCGCCCCGGGGTCGGCAGCGCCCCGGTGCCGACGATCCGCCCGGAAAGGTCGCAGATCCGGGTCAGGATCCGGCCCGGGGTGACGTCGAGGCCCGCGACGTGCGCGGCGGCGCCGCGCAGCCGGTAGCGCCGGGCGGTGCGCCCAGGCGCCCGTTCCGCCACGATGGAGACTTCCGGCTCGGGCGCGATCTCCACGACCGGTTCGACCAGTCCGGCCGCCTCGAGCCGGTCGACCAGCTGCGAGGCGGTCGGCTTGGAGAGTCCCGCCAGCGCGCCGAGCTGGGAGCGGGATAGCGGGCCGCGGTCCGCGAGCAAGCGCAGTGCCGTTCGGTCATTGATAGCCCTCAGCAGCCTGGGCGTTCCGGGCTGGTCGACACCGTTCGGCTCCACGCGCCCCTCCTCCCGATGTCTGGCATCGGCAAATAAAAGGAAACTTTCCTTACCCCGTACGGAGAAGCTAGGGGCAGGCCAAGATCGAGTCAATACTCTTTACAATTTTGTTCAAAGGCAAAGAACTCCCCAAGGATCGCCCAGCCGGGTGTCACAATCGGGGGGCGACGGTTCAAGCTCGGAGCGGAGACCTCCGGTTTCTAGGGAACGTAGAACGAGAAAGGGCACCACAGTGCGGCGCACCGGCATAGTCCTCGCGGCGACGATGCTGGCCACGCTGACGCTCCTGGCCACCAAGGCGGGCGCCAAGTCCGGCAACGTCGCCGCCGTGGTCCGCGCCGGGGCGAACACGACAGTCACCGGCCCGCAGATCGCGCTGGCCCACGGCATGATCCAGGTGCGCGTCACCATCGCCGACGGACGCATCGCCGACGTGACGGCGCTCCAACTGCCCCACGACAACCCCGACTCGTGGAACACCTCAAGCCGCGCCGCCCCGATCCTGCGCTCCGAGGCGCTCGCGTCCCAGAGCGCCGACATCAACGTCGTCTCCGGCGCGACCTATACCTCCCGCGGCTACGCCCGCTCGCTCCAGGCCGCCCTCGACGCCGCCAACGGCAGGTAGCGGAAGGCGCTTCGCACTAAGACACCGATTCGAACGGCCAGGCGTGTGGCGGACGGGCGACCAGGTCCGCAGGCGGGTCGGGAAGCCGGAATGCGGCGGTCGACGGCTCAGTCGTCAGGTATCTAAGGAGCACGACGACGCGGTCGGCCGAGCGGAAGAGTTCCGCGCTCGTATCGGTCGGCAGCTTGGGCAGCACCTCGTCGCGGAGCCAGGCGATGATCCCGTCCGCGTCGCCCTTCGCCTCCCACATCAGGACGCGCATGGGTGAGACCGGCACCTCCTAGACCAGCACCTCGGTGACGAGCATCGACGAGTCGGCGGGGAGATCGAGCGGCGAGGGGTGCGCGCCGCGGGCGACCATTTCCGCTCCGAGGGCCGCGACCATGGCGCCGTTGTCCGTGCACAGCTTGGGCCGGGGGACGCGGACCCGGATGCCGACGGCCGTCGCGCGCTCCTCGGCGAGGGCGCGCAGCCGTGAGTTGGCCGCGACGCCGCCGCCGATGAGCAGGTGATCGACGCCGCTCTCCTTGCAGGCACGGATCGCCTTTCGGGTCAGCACGTCCACCACCGCCTCCTGGAAGGACGCCGCGACGTCCTTGACCGGGACGGGTTCGCCACTCCGCTCCCGGGCCTCGACCCACCGCGCGACGGCGGTCTTGAGGCCGGAGAAGGAGAAGTCGAGCGGCGGGTCGTGGGGGCCGGTGAGCCCGCGCGGGAAGGCGATCGCGTCCTTGTCCCCGGGCGCTTCCTGCGTTCCGTCCGCCACGAGGCCGCGGGCGGCGCGGTCGATGAGCGGGCCGCCGGGGAAGCCGAGGCCCAGAACCCGCGCCACCTTGTCGAAGGCCTCGCCGGCCGCGTCGTCCACGGTGCTTCCCAGGGGCCTGATGTCCGAGGTCACATCGGGCACCAGCAGGAGGGACGAATGCCCTCCGGAGACGAGCAGCGCCAGGCACGGCTCCGGCAGCGGACCGTGCTCGAGCTGGTCCACGGCGACGTGCGCGGCCAGGTGGTTCACGCCGTAGATCGGCTTGTCGAGGGCGAGCGCGTACGCCTTGGCCGCCGCGACGCCGACGAGCAGGGCGCCGGCCAGTCCGGGCCCCGCGGTGACCGCGATGGCGTCGATGTCGGCGAGCGTCATGCCGGCGGCTTCCAGGGCGCGGTGCACGGTGGGCACCATCGCCTCCAAGTGCGCGCGCGAGGCGACCTCGGGCACCACGCCGCCGAAGCGCGCGTGCTCGTCCACGCTCGTGGCGACAGCGTCCGCGAGCAATTCAGTGCCGCGCACGATGCCGACCCCGGTCTCGTCGCACGAGGTCTCGAAGCCGAGGACGACGGGGAGGTCGGTCTCAGGCATGGGTGTCTCCGTCTCGATCGGGGCCGAAGCGTTCGATGATCCCCGAGGCCCGCATCACCAGGGCGTCCACGTTCGCCGGCTGGTAGTAGCCACGCCGCAGTCCGACCTGGGCGAAGCCGAATCTCCGGTACAGCTCCTGCGCCCGCAGGTTGTCCTCGCGCACCTCGAGCACCACGTCGTCGCAGCCGCGCCGAGCAGCCTCGGTCAGCAGCTCGGTCAGCAGCGTCGTGCCGAGGCCCGCGCCCTGCCGGGCCGGATCGACCGCGATGGTCTGCACCTCGGCCTCGCCCAGGCCGGCCAGCAGGCCCGCATAACCGATGATCCGCGGCCCTTCGCGGTCTGGGTGCACCGCGTCCGGGCCGTGCTCCTCGACCACGAGGTAGTAGCGCGTGGCGGTCTCGGCGAGTTCCGACCAGAACATGCCCACCGACCATGCATCCTCGGAGAAGGTGCGGTGTTCGAGCACGGTCACGGCCGGGATGTCCCACCACCGCATCGGGCGCAGCTCGGTCCGCAGACTCTTCTGCGCGTCGGGCCCGCTCACCGGAGCGCCGGCTGGCTCACCGGCTTACGGGCGCCCGGCTCGACGGCGTCCGGGCGGCGCAGGTAGAGCGGCTGCGGTGGGAGAAGTTCGCGGCCTTCGACGAGCGCGCGGACAGCGAGCAGGGAGAGGGCACGGGCGCTGGGGAGAAGGGGCTCGACGGCGTGCGGGAATGCCTCGGGGTACTTCGCCGGGCCTTCGCCGGCGACGGGGAGGTCGCGCACGTGCGGCGCGACGATGTGCGGCCAATCAACGGCGGGGTCGGTGACCCGGCGCGGGAACCCGTCGGGGCCGGACGCGTCGTAGCGGGCCCAGTAGACCTCGCGGCGGCGGGCGTCCGTGGCGACCGCGAACGGGCCGTCGTGGGGGACGTCTGCGGCGAGGATGTCGAGGGTGCATACGCCGTGAACGGCGATGCCGAGCGCGTCGCCGAGGGCTCTTGCCGTCACTAGGCCCACGCGCAGGCCTGTGAACGGTCCCGGGCCGACGCCGACGGCGACGCCCGACAGTTGAGCGAGGGTGCGTCCCGCCGCGCGCAGGACCTCGGCGATCCCGGGCGCGAGCAGCTCCCCGTGGCGCCGCGCGTCGACCTCCGTGTGTTCGGCGAGGAGGCCGGTCTCGTCGGCGAGCGCGACGGTCACGGCGGGGGTCGCGGTGTCGAAAGCCAAGAGGAGCACGGGAGCCATTATTGCCGCACCGCGCGGTCAATCCGGCATCGTTGCCCTCCGAAGCCGACTGGAGCGGTGGCGAAAGGTCGCGTGGCGGGGAACGTCATTCTCCCCGCCACGCGACCTACAGCCGCCATGAAGCCCCGGCCGACTCCGGAGGCACGTCGGACACTGCTGACCTCTGACCGGTGACCGATGGGGCGCTCTTGCGGCATGATGGCGCTCCGAAGGCTGCGGCAAGGGAGACAGACGGATGGGAACACGCGGCGCCGGGACGCGCGCGGCGACCTCGCGACGTGACGCGTCGCGGCCGCCTGTGCGCCGAAAGCAGTCGCGCGGCGCCACGTATTCGGTGGTCCTGATGACGGTCGTGGCGCTCTTCGGAGTCGCCGTCTTGGCCGCGCAGGCAGCGCGCGCCGCGCCCAGGGTGTCCGACGCGGCCAGCAAAGCGGGTTCGAAGTCCGCCGCGCAGACGTCGCCCATCACGTCGACGAGCCCTGCGGCGGGCGGGTCGGCCGTGAACCCGAACGCGCTGCCGGCGAACTCGGGGTCCGGAAACCGGGTCGTCTACTCCGAGAACGGTCAGCGGATCTGGCTGGTCGGCGGGGGCGGCGCCACGGTCGAGCGCACCTTCCAAGTCGTGCCGGGGACTGTCGCCGCGCCGACCGGCACCTATTCGGTCACCCGCAAGGAACCCGGCGCGACCGGTTCGGACGGCACGCCGGTGCAGTACGTCGTGCTGTTCGGGCAGCGGGTGGTATCCGGTGAGAGCACCACGTTCGGATTCGACGCGGTGGCCGACGTCACGGGCCTGCCGCCGAAGCCGACCTCGCGCACGGGCGGCGTCCGGATGGCCCAGCTCGACGCGCAGGCGCTGTTCAACTTCGTGTCGGTGGGCTCGAACATCACCGTGGTGAACTAAATGCGGTTCTGATTGGAAGCAGCCGTGAATTAGATATGGGTGTGAATGAATGCGGGCGCCAGCCCGGAGGCTGACGTGCGGTCAGAGTGTGCGCGCGGCGCCGTGAACCGTGATGACGATCGTGCGAGGGTCGGCGTCTACGTCGTCCGGCGACTGCGCCAGGGCCCGCTCGATCCGCACCTCGATCCGGTCGCCGGACAGCACCTCGGCCTTTCCCTCGCCCCACTCGACCACGGTCACCGAATCCTCGACCGAGGCGTCCAGGTCCAGGTCGTCGAGTTCCGCCAACGAGCCGAGCCGGTAGGCGTCCACGTGCACCAGCGGCGGCCCGCCGGCCAGGCTCGGGTGCACCCGCGCGATCACGAACGTCGGGGAGGTGATCGGGCCGCGCACGCCGAGCCCTTCGGCCAAGCCCTGGGTGAACGTGGTCTTCCCGGCTCCCAATTCGCCCGAGAGGATGACCAGATCGCCTCGCCGCAGCCGCTCGCCGAGCCATCGCCCGGTCTTGCGCGTCCTCTCCGCCGTCTGCGCCTGTACGGTCACCGGCCCGGTCTCGACGGCGGCTGGCTCGCTCAACGCGCTGCTCTCCTGGGGGCATCGTCGCGGTCCTCGCCGAGGCGCTCCTCGACGTTCTCCACCAGGGTACGCAACGCGCGGCCCACTTCGTCGGGGCGCTCGAGGATCACCAGGTGCCCCGCGTCCTCGACGGCCACGAAACGCGCGCTCGGGATCGCGTCCGCCAGCGCCCGGCTGTGCGAGCTCGGCAGCAGCATGTCCTTTCCCCCGGCCAGCACCAGCGTCGGCACCTTGTCGAAGACCGGCAGCGCGGCGAGCTTGTCGTGCGCGCGGAAGATCGGGAAGTAGTCCGCGATGACGTCTATCGGCGTCGACTGGATCATCTCCTGGACGAACCGGACCACGGACTCTGGGGCCTCGGAGCCGAAGGCGTAGCGCTTGGTCAGCACCAGGCCGAGATCGCCGCCGAACCGGCGGCCCCGCTCGACCAGGTCGCGCTGCTTGGACAGCAGCTCGAACACGCCCGGCACGGTCCGGTGGAAGACCTTCGCGCCCAGCCGCGGCAGCCCGAAGGCCAGCTCGGTGAACTCCCCGGCCGACGTGGCGAGCAGCGCCGCGCCGACGATGCGGTCGCCGAACAGCTCGGGATGCCGTTCGGCCAGCGCCATCATCGTCATGCCGCCCATCGAGTGCCCGATCAGGATCACCGGGCCGGTCGGGCAGGTGGCTTCGAGCACCGCGTAGAGGTCCTCGCCCAACACGTCGATGGACAGCTCGGTGCCGGGCTTGGGCCGGTCGGACCGGCCGTGGCCGCGCTGGTCCCAGAACACCATCCGGTACTCGCCGGAGAACTCGGCGCGCTGATAGTGCCAGGAGTCCTGGGGGAGACAGAACCCGTGGGTGAAAAGCAGCGTCGGGTGCTGCTCCGAGCGCGTGGCGGCGGGTTTGCGCATCGGGCGCGACGAGCGCCCGGCGCTCTTCCAGTCGATGCTGCGCGGCCGCCCGAAGGGATCGTCCACTTCGACGTAGAGCTCGACGCCGTCCGCGGCCATCACGCTCTGGGGCACGCCGCGCAGGGTGCCGAACGCCTCGCCCGGATCGTGGGTCTCGGCCATGCGTCGGACGGCGCGGCCGATCGTGTAGCGCTCGACCGCGATACCCACTGCCGCACCGGTTGCGATCACCCCGAGCGCGGCACCGACGATGCCCGCGCCACGCGGGATTCCGCGCCCTGACGCACCTTCAGACACGAGACTGTTCTTCCTTCCGTGCTGCCGGCGGATGGCCGCTCGGCTCTCCCCCTAGTTTGTTACCTCCCGGTAGCGTTTCATACGTGATTTCCCGGTCGATCACGCATGATTTCCCTGCCGAACAGTGGACATGACGATCCGTGGTCAGGAACGGTTCAGATACACCCGCGGAACGCGCGGCCCGATCCGGGTCACGATCTCGTAGGCGATCGTGCCGACCGCGTCCGCCCAGTCCTGCGCGGTGGGCTCGCCGCGGTCGCCGGGGCCGAACAGCACGACCTCGTCGCCGACGCCGGCCTCCTGCCCGCCGAGGTCGATGACGAACTGGTCCATCGCCACCCGTCCGGCGACGGTGTGGCACACGCCGTCGACCGAGACCGGCCCGCGGCCCGAGGCGGCACGTGGGATCCCGTCGGCGTATCCGGCGGGAACGAGGCCGAGCCTGGTGGGGCGCCGGGTGTGGTAGGTGTGGCCGTACGAGACGCCGTGGCCCTTCGGGACCTGCTTCACCAGGGCGAGGCGGCCGACGAGGGTCATCGCGGGGCGCAGTCCGAAGTCTGCCGCGCTGCCCTCTTCCGGGCTGGGCGAGACGCCGTAGGTCGCCAGGCCCGAGCGGATGAGGTCGAATTGGCAATCGGGGACGAGCAGCGCGCCCGGTGAGTTCGCCAGATGCCGCACCTCGGGACGCACGCCGGCGTTCTCCGCGTGGGCCAGCGCCTCCCGGAAGGCGGCGAGCTGTGACGCGACGGAGGGGTGGTGTGGCTCGTCGGCGCAGGCGAAGTGGGACCAGACGCCGGTGATGCTGATTAGCCCGTCCTCCTGCGCCTTAAGGGCGTCCTCGACGAGCAGGGGCCAGTCGGCGGGCTGAGCGCCGTTGCGGCCGAGCCCGGTGTCCACCTTGAGCTGGATGCGGGCCGGGCGGCCGAGCGCGCGCACCGCCTCGGTCACCTCGCGCAGCGCCCACAGCCCTGAAACGGAGACGTCGACGTCTGCCGCGACCAGGTCGGCGAAGGGGTCGCCGGGCGCGTGCAGCCACGTCAGCATCCGCTCCGTCAGCCCGGCCGCGCGCAGGGCCAATGCCTCTTCGGGCAGCGCGACTCCCAGCCAGGTCGCTCCGGCGGCGACCGCGGCCCGCGCGCACTCGACCATGCCGTGCCCGTAGGCGTCCGCCTTGACCACGGCCATGACGTCGGCCGAACCGGCGACATCGCGCATGCGGCCGATGTTCGCGCGGATCGCGCCGAGGTCGATCCGGGCTTCCAGGCGGGCTGGGCGTTGTGAACTCATTGCGTGAGATTGTGCCAGGCCAGCGGCAGTGCGGCCAGGAGATCACCGGCCGCGACCGGCCCGGTACGCTGCGCCAGACGACCGGCCGTGCCGTGCAGGTAGGCGCCGACGCTCGCGGCGTCCAGGGGGCGCAGCCCGGCGGCCAGCAGCCCGCCGATCAGGCCGGCCAGCACGTCGCCGCTGCCCGCGGTGGCGAGCGCGGGGGTGCCGGTGGGGTTGGCCCGCACCGTGGCGCCCCCGGGTTCGGCGATGAGCGTCGTCGTGCCCTTGAGCAGGACGGTCACGCCGAAGTCCGCGGCCAGACGGCGGACCGAATGCAGCCGGTGGGCCTCCACCTCGGCGCGCTCGGTGCCGAGCAGCCGCGCCGCCTCGCCCGCGTGCGGCGTCAGCACGATGCGTTCGGAGAGCTGCGGGCTGCGTGTATCGCCGCCGTCGCCGAGGTAAGCCAGCGCTCCGGCGTCAAGGACGGCGGGCAGGCCGCTCTCGATCACCTGCCAGGTGCGGTCGTTCTCGTCGTCGCCGTCGGCCGGGAAGCCGCTGCCGCAGACCCACGCCTGGACCCGGCCCGAGCTGTCCGGCATGGGGCCCTCAAGGAGCGCCTCCGGCCAGCGGTGCAGGATCTCGGAGCGCACGGCGGGCGGGCCGCTGTAGCGCACCGCGCCCGTGCCCGCGTGGACCGCCGCGCCGAAGGCGAGCACCCCGGCGCCCGGGTAGCGCTCGGAGCCGCAGGCGATCCCGACGACGCCGCGCCGGTACTTGTCGGTTTCGCGGTCCGCGACGGGCAGGAGCGCGGCGACGTCCTCCGCTTGGAGGGCCTCGACGGCGGGGTCCGGAGGCAGCGCGTCGAGGCCGATGTCCACGAACTCGACGACGCCCGCGCGCTCGGCCGCCGGGTCGATCAGCAGGCCGGGCTTGAAGGCGCCGAAGGTCACGGTGACGTCGGCCCGGATCGTGGGGCCGGCGACCTCGCCCGAATCGGCGTCGATCCCGCTCGGCAGATCCACGGCGAGGATCGGGGCGCTCGCCGCGGCCGCGGCGGCGGCGAGTTCGGCCGCGGCGCCGCGCAGGCCGCCTTTGCCGCCGATACCGAGCAGGCCGTCGATGACGAGGTCTGCGGCGGCGAGCACTTCAGAGCCGACGACCCGTCCGCCAGCGGCAAGCAGCGCGGCTAGACCGCGGCTGTGCGCGCGGTCCGGGTCGACGAGCACTGCGTCCACGTGTGCACCGCGGCGAGCGAGGAACGATCCGGCGTAGAGCGCGTCGCCGCCGTTGTCCCCAACCCCCACCAGGAGCGTGACACGGGACCCGTAGACACCCCCGGCCTCGCGCAGGATCTGCGCGGCGACGGTGGCCAGGCCCGCGGCGGCGCGCTGCATCAGAGCGCCGCCCGGCAGACGCTCCATCAGATCGGCTTCGGCGGCGCGGATCGCCTCGACACGGTAGGCGCGGCGCATCAGGACGCTCCCGACATCAAGATCACGACATCAAGATTCGGCGATGACGACCGCCGACGCGATGCCGCCGTCGTGGCTCATCGACAGGTGCCAGGAGTTCACGCCGAGCTGCGCGGCGCGGGCGGCGATGGAGCCGCTGACGCGCAGGACGGGGCGCCCGTCCGGCTCGCTGACCACCTCGGCGTCCTGCCAGTGCAGGTCGCTCGGCGCGCCGAGGGCCTTGGCCAGCGCCTCCTTCGCCGCGAAGCGGGCGGCGAGCGAGGCGGTGTGCAGCCCTCGCTCGGCCGGGGTGAACAGCCGGTCCAGCAACCCCGGGGTGCGTTCGAGCGAGGCCTGGAACCTGGCGACGTCCACCACGTCGATCCCCACTCCGATGATCACCGAGGCGTCCTTTCGGCTGTGGCGGTATGCCTGTCTTATTCGACTATTCGACGGTGACGGACTTCGCCAGGTTGCGCGGCTGGTCCACATCGAGGCCCTTGGCGTCGGCCATGGCGCAGGCGATCACCTGCAGCGGCACGGTCGCGACCACCGGCTGGAGCAGCGTCGGCAGCTCAGGCACCCGGATCAGCGTGTCCGCGAACGGTTCGACCGCCTCGTCCCCGTCCTGGGCGATCACGATCGTGCGCGCCCCGCGGGCTCGGATCTCCTGGATGTTCGACACGATCTTGTCGTGCAGCACCGGCCGGGACGGCGGCGGCACGACGACGACGACCGGAAGGTCCTTCTCGATCAGCGCGATCGGGCCGTGCTTCAGCTCCCCGGCCGCGAAGCCCTCGGCGTGTACGTAGGCCAGCTCCTTGAGCTTGAGCGCGCCCTCGAGCGCTACCGGGAACCCGACATGCCGTCCCAGGAACAGCACCCGGCTCTCGTCCTTAAGCGCCCGGCCGAGCTCGCGCACCGGCTCCATCCGGCTCAGCGTCTCGGCCACCTTCTCCGGTGTGGCGGCCAGCTGCGCCAGGTTGCCGCGGATCTCGTCCTCGTACATCTCGCCGCGCACCTGCGCCAGGTACAAGCCGACCAGGTAGCACGCGATCAGCTGGGTCAGGAACGCCTTCGTGGAGGCGACCGCGATCTCCGGTCCGCCGTGGGTGTAGACCACCGCGTCGGCCTCGCGCGGGATCGTCGCTCCGTTGGTGTTGCAGATGGCCAGCACTCGGCCGTGCTGCTCGGCGGCGTGCCGGATCGCCATCAGGGTGTCGGCGGTCTCGCCGCTCTGCGAGATCGCGATGACCAGGGTGTCGCGGGTCAGGATCGGGTCCCGGTAGCGGAACTCGGAGGCCAGCTCGACCTCGACCGGGATGCGGGTCCAGTGCTCGATGGCGTACTTGGCGATCATCCCGGCGTGGAACGCGGTGCCCGCGGCGATCACCACGATCTTGTCCACGCTGCGCAGCTCGTCCTCGCTCATCCGCATCTCGTCCAGGACCAGGCGGCCCTCCGCGGACAGCCGGCCGAGCAGGGTGTCCGCGATCGCCCGCGGCTGCTCGTCGATCTCCTTGAGCATGAACCAGGGGTAGCCGCCCTTCTCAGCGGCCTGCACGTCCCAGTCCACGTGGAAGCGCTTGCCCTCGGCCGGGGAGCCGTCGAACCCGGTGACGGTCACCCCGTCCCGCCGCACCTCGACCACCTGCGCCTGGCCCAGCTCGACGGCCTCGCGGGTATGGCCGATGAACCCGGCCACGTCGCTGCACAGGAACGCCTCGCCGTCGCCGAGGCCGACCACCAGCGGCGAGTTCAGCCGCGCGCCGACGACCACGTCCGGCTGGTCCGCGTGCACGGCCACGAGGGTGAACGCCCCGTCCAGGCGGCGGCACACCCGGCGCATCGCCTCGGCCAGGTCCCGGCCGGCGGGCTCGTACTCGGCGGCGAGCAGGTGCGCGGCCACCTCGGTGTCGGTCTCGCTGCGCAGTTCGACCCCGGCGGCCTGCAGCTCGGCCCGCAGCACCGCGAAGTTCTCCACGATCCCGTTGTGCACCACGGCGACGCGGTTGTCCGCGTCGAAGTGCGGGTGCGCATTCGCGTCGGTCGGGCCTCCGTGGGTGGCCCACCGGGTGTGGCCCAGGCCGATGGTCGCGGGCGGCAGCGGCCGCTCGGCCAGCTCCTTCTCCAGGTTCGCCAGCTTGCCGGCCTTCTTGCGGCCCGCCAGCTGGTGCTCCTGGCCGCCGGACCCCTGCCCACCTGAGCTGTGCAGCACCGCGACACCGGCGGAGTCATAGCCGCGGTACTCCAGCCGCCGTAGCCCTTCGAGCACGACGTCCAGCGCCGACTTACCGCCTACATAGCCCACGATTCCACACATGCAGGCCACCTTACCGGGATGTCGTCCGGGGCATCCCTGAGTCGGCCACCAGGGGCGGGTCATCCTTGCGACCGACGCCGCAGTGCACCAGCCGGGTCTACGGTGTCCGCGTGTCAGTCATCGAGACTCAGGCCCTCACGAAACGTTACCCGGGCGGCGTCACAGCGCTGTCCGACCTGACCCTCACCGTGGAACCCGGCGTGACCGGCTTGGTGGGGGCGAACGGCGCGGGCAAGTCCACGCTGATCAAGATCCTGCTCGGGCTGCTGGAGCCGACCTCCGGCACCGCGCGGGTGCTCGGCCACGACACCGCGACGGAAGGCGAGCTCATCCGGGCGCGGGTCGGCTACATGCCCGAGCACGACTGCCTGCCGCCCGACGTCACCGGCACCGAGTTCGTGACCCACCTGGGCCGGATGTCCGGGCTCCCGGCCACGGCGGCCAAGGAGCGGGCCGCCGAGTCCTTGCGCCATGTCGGGCTGCACGAGGAGCGGTACCGGCTGATCGGCACCTATTCGACCGGGATGAAGCAGCGGGTCAAGCTGGCCCAGACGCTGGTCGGTGACCCGCGGCTGCTGCTGCTCGACGAGCCGACCACCGGCCTCGACCCTGGCGGCCGGCGGGCGATGCTCGACCTGATCGCCAGGATCGGCGGGGAGTTCGGCATCTCCATCGTGGTCTCCTCGCACCTGCTGGGGGAGGTCGAGCGGATCTGTGACCACGTGGTGGCGCTGGAGCGCGGCGGGCTGCTGCGCGCCGACACGATGACCAGCTTCACCCGGGTCAGCCAGGTGCTCGCCGTCGAGGTCGACGAGGGCAGGCAGGAACTGGCGGCCGAGCTGTCCCGGCGCGGCCTCGCGTCCCAGCCGGATGAGCGGGCCCTGCTGGTCCGGCTCGAGGATGATGCCACGTACGACGTGATCCGCGACGTGATAGCCGAGCTGGGGCTGCCGCTGAACCGCCTCGAACAGCAGCGGCGGCGGGTCGAGGAGCTGTTCCGCGACGACCAGGCAGCCAGCCATGACCAGGCGCCCGGAGGTGCCGCATGAGCGGTGAGACCGCCATGAGCGGGGAGATCGCCGGGCACGGTGGCGTGATCCACGACCTCGGGTACCAGCACTACGACGGACCGCGGCTGGGCCGGGCGGCCATCATCAGGGCGCTGTACTGGCACAGCCTGCGGTCGGCGTTCGGCATCGGGCGCGGCGTGCGGGCGAAGATCGTGCCGATCCTCACCTTCGCCCTCATGTGCCTGCCCGCAGTGGCGAACGCTATCTCCGCGGCCCGCGGCGGAGGCCGCATAGTCCCGTACGACACCTACGTCTTCCGGCTGCGCGGGCTGGTTATGGTCATCTTCGTGGCGGCCCAGGCCCCGGAGCTCGTCTCACGCGACCTGCGCAGCCACGTCCTGCCGCTGTACTTCTGCCGCCCGATGCGGCGCCTGGACTACCCGCTGGCCAAGCTGGCGGCGTTCACCGTGGCCTGTCTCGCGCTGATCGAGATCCCGCTGCTGCTGCTCTACCTCGGCACCATCGTGAGCGCCGGCGGCGGCGCGGCC
>NZ_DASZGI010000112.1:0-23992 GCF_035938995.1 Actinocrinis sp. | reverse complement strand
GGGTGGTGGGCACGATGCGTGGCGCTGTGCGCGGTCGCCGCGACGGCCGGCGCGATGAGCGTGGTACAGGCGATGACACAGGCAACGGCGGTAGCGACGGAGAGGTCGCACCGCCGCATGCGCCATGATCGAAAGGCCACGCGTTACAACATAGGTCGCCGATCATAGGATCAGCGGAATCCCGGCATAAGCCGCGTGTCGGACGGCCTATCAGTTACGGACGGAGCAGTACGGTGCGCGAGCCATGGCGGATACCGTGCAGCGCTTCGCGGACGCCCTCGAGGAGGTAAAGCGGCGACGTTACGATGTGCGGGTCGCCCGGCTCAGGCGTTACGGCCGCGACCTCGCGGTGCAGCGCTCGGTGGCTGAAGGCGACGTGCGCGCGTCCCTCCTCCGGGTGCGCTTGGAGCACCGCGTCATCGACGCTCGGCCGGTACTTCGCCGCCTCGTACATGCCCTCGCCGGTCTCGTGCAGCTCCAGCCAGAGCTCGTAGTCGTCGGTGCCGTGCGGGTCGTTGCTCGGCCGGCCGACCATGACCACCGTGTCGAGGTCGTCGAGCTGCGGCCGGACCCGCTCGAGCAGGTCGGCGAACTCGCCGCCGACGAACAGCAGCCGGACCTGTTCGCGCTGCAGAATCTGCACGATGTCGTCCTCGGGCAGCCGCCAGTCCAGGATGACCGCGGTGGTCCCGGTGAGCGCGGCGGCGAACATGGCCTCGAGGCAGGCCGGGTGGTTATGGGCGAGGACAGCGAAGCGCTCCCCCGGCTGCATCCGCGACGCGCGAAGGCCGCAGGCCAGGTGGCGGATGCGGGCGTCGAGCCGGCGCCAGGTCAGCTGGTGGGTGCCGCATTCCACGGCGGTGGCGTGCGGGCTGCTGCCCAGCCGCCGTTTGATCAGTTCGTTGATGAGAAACGGCTCGTCAAGCGCGGACCGGTCCGGCATGGATCTCCCCCTGAGTGCGCGTCAGTTGACGGACTGACTGCACCGTACGCCTGCACGTGCGGCGATGACTAGCCGTACATCCGCTTCATCGTGTAGTCGATCATCTGCTCGATGGCTTGGGCGTCGAAGACCACCCGGTGCTCGCCTTCGATGTCGAGCACGATGCCGTATCCGGTCGGAAGCAGGTCCAGCACCTCGGCGCCGGTGACGGTGAAATAGCGGGACTGCTCGCCCGAGTAGCGGCGCAGCTCGACCAGCGAGGAGAACATCGGGATCACCGGCTGGGGCGTGTCGTGCAGGGCCAGGAAGCCGGGCCGGTCGCCGCGCGGGCAGAAGACCTTGCAGGTGGTGAAAACGGCGTGGAAATCCTCGGGGCCGATGGCACCGGAGGTGAAGGCGCGCACGGCGTCCGTCAGCGAGGGCTGGAGGACTTGGCCGCCCGTGGGATCTTCGCCGTTATAGCCATACACAATCCACGAGCGTAGCGGGCCACAAGCGGGCTTGGACACCTTAGGGCTAATCGGAAGAACTTAGGCGGTGAGGTACCGCACTGCGGACAACCGGGACAGTGGTGGACGCCCTAGCGGCTAAGGCCTCGGGTGGCGGAAAGGCGCTCGCGGCCGCCCGGCCCCAGCCTGTCCGCGGCCGGCCGGGACGACACTGCTGCTTGCGGGAAGTTACCCATGAGTAGCATCATGAAGTTACCGACTAGTTCTACTCGCAGGTAGCCGAGGACGCAAAGGACCACGCCATGGGGCACTACAAGTCCAACCTCCGTGACATCGAGTTCAACCTCTTCGAGGTGTTCGACGGCGGGCACTTCGGCTCGACCGCGTTTCCCGAGGTGGACGAGGAGACCGCGCGTACGATCCTGACGGAGATGGAGAAACTCGCGACCACGGAGCTGGCCGAGTCCTTCGCCGACGGGGACCGGAACCCTCCCGTCTTCGAGCCGTCCGAGCACTCGGCCAGCCTGCCCGAGTCCTTCAAGCGGTCCTATAAGGCCTACATGGACACCGAGTACTGGCGGCTCGGCCTGCCCGAGGGCCTGGGCGGCACCCCCTGCCCGCCCTCGCTGCGCTGGGCGATCGGCGAGTTGGTCCTCGGCGCGAACCCGGCGATCTGGATGTACTCGGCCGGCCCCGACTTCGCCCGGATCATCTGGGAGCTGGGCACCGAGGAGCAGCGCAAGGTCGCCCAGCGGATGACGGAGAACCTGTGGGGCTCGACCATGGTGCTGACCGAGCCGGACGCCGGCTCGGACGTCGGCGCGGGCCGCACGAAGGCGATCCCCCAGCCCGACGGCTCCTGGCACATCGAGGGCGTCAAGCGCTTCATCACCAGCGGCGAGCACGACCTGTCGGACAACATCGTCCACCTCGTGCTGGCCCGGCCGGAGGGCCACGGCCCCGGCACGAAGGGCCTGTCGCTGTTCATCGTGCCGAAGTTCCACTTCGACTGGGACACCGGCGAGCTGGGCGAGCGCAACGGCGCTTACGTCACCAACATCGAGCACAAGATGGGCCTGAAGGTCTCGACCACCTGCGAAGTCACCTTCGGCGCGGACCGCCCGGCCAAGGGCTGGCTGGTCGGCGAGGTGCACAACGGCATCGCGCAGATGTTCGAGATCATCGAGATGGCGCGCATGATGGTCGGCACCAAGGCGATCGCCACGCTGTCCACCGGCTACCTCAACGCGCTGGAGTACGCCAAGACCCGGGTGCAGGGCGCCGACCTGCCGGAGTCGACGAACAAGGCCGCGCCGCGCGTCACCATCACCCACCACGCGGACGTGCGTCGGCTGCTGATGCAGCAGAAGGCCTACGCCGAGGGCATGCGCGCCCTGGTGTTCTACGCGGCGAGCTGGCAGGACCGGGTGCACTCGGCCCGGCAGGAGGGCGGCCGGGACGAGCTGGCCGAGCGGATCAACGACTTCCTGCTGCCGATCGTGAAGGGCTACGGCTCGGAGAAGTCCTACGAGCAGCTGGCGCAGTCGCTGCAGATCTTCGGCGGCTCCGGCTACCTGCAGGACTACCCGATCGAGCAGTACATCCGGGACGCCAAGATCGACACCCTGTACGAGGGCACCACGGCGATCCAGGGCCTCGACTTCTTCTTCCGCAAGATCGTCAAGGATCAGGGGCAGGCGCTGTCCCACATCAAGGACGAGATCGTCGCCTTCCTCGAGGCGAAGCCCGGCGGGGACGCGCTGAGGGCCGAGCGGCGGTGTCTGGCTGCGGCCGCGGTCGACGCCGAGGGCATCGCCAACGCGCTGTTCGGCCAAGCCGCCAAGGCGATGGAGGACCCCCGGCAGATCCACGTGGCCGGCCAGAACACCACCCGGATGCTGCTCGCCGCGGGCGAGCTCGTGATCGGCTGGCTGCTGCTGCGCCAGGCCGCGGTCGCGCTGGAGAAGTCCGCCACCGCGTCGGCCAAGGACAAGGCGTTCTACACCGGCAAGATCGCCGCGGCGAGCTGGTTCGTCAAGAATGTGCTGCCGCTGCTCGCCGCGCAGCGGGCGATCGTTGAGGCCACCGACCTGGCGCTGCTGGACGTGCCGGAAGAGGCATTCTGATCTGGCGCCCTCCTGTCTAAGCCCCGCCGCGGAACGGCGCAGTTGAGCGCCGCGAACTCGACCGAGGCCTCGAGCGCGCTCTAGGGCTCCCGCGAGAGTGCCCGCGCCGCACCGCGCCGAGTCACGATCCGGCCGCACGGCGGTCCGGTCGTTTGACGGGCGTATGCGTGCGCAGCATTGACGCGTCCGCGGAGTTACCGTGGAGGAGCGCCCATGAGCGCCCGGTCGAGTTCGCGGACAGCGGATCGGTGATCGGGCTGTGCGGGCCGGGCCCCGAAGGGATGAGCTCCTTCAGGGGCCTGGTTCGCTTTGGCGGGCCCGGTTCGCTTTGGCGCGCTTTCGCACGCATGCCGCCGCGCAGCCGCGTATCGTGCCTGCCGTGATGCGACTCTTTCTCGGGTTCGTCAGGATGCTCACGCGGCTGGGCAAGAAGCCCTCGGTCGCGGTCGTCGCGGTGACGCGCGCCGAAACCGGCTTCGCGCCGGTGGCGCCCGCGGGCACGACGCTGGAGCGCACGCTGGTGGCCGGCCCCGCCGGAAGCGGCGGTTACCGGCCGATCGTGGCCGGGCCGGGCGAGCCGCACCTGATCCGCGAGGAACTGGCGACGCGCCCCCCGACGATGGCGGCCGCCGCCGGAAAGCCCGGAGAGCCGCTGCTCGCGGAGGCCGTCGTCGCCGGGGCCATCGCCAGCGCCGCCGTGCGCACCCCGATCATGGCCTTCGCGCACCTCACCGACATCCACCTGGTCGACGACCAGTCCCCGGCGCGGGTCGAGTTCCTCGACCGGTACAACGACCCCGGGTCGCGCTTCACCGGGCTGGCGAACATCACCGGGTCGTATCGCCCGCAGGAGATGCTCACCGTGCAGGTGGCCGGCGCGATGGTGCGGCGGATCAACCGGATCGGGCACGGACCGGCCTTCGGCGCGCCGCTGGCCTTCGCCGTCGCGACCGGCGACAGCGCGGACAACACCCAGCACAACGAGGTCCGCTGGCTGGTCGACGTGCTCGACGGGGGTCGGCTGACACCCGACTCCGGCGACCTGGACAAGTACGAGGGCGTGGCCGACTGGGTGAAGTACGACGTCCGCTACTGGCACCCGGAGGGGACGCCCCCCGGCGCGCAGGACGACACGCCACGCGCGCTGTACGGATTTCCGGTGGTCCCGGGGCTTCTCGACGCCGCGCGGGCGCCCTTCGAGAGCCCGGGTCTGCGCATGGCCGAAGGCAGACCGTTGCCGTGGTACTCGGCGTGGGGCAACCACGACGCGATGATTCAGGGCAACATTCCGCACGTCGAGGGCAGCGAAGAGTACGCAGCCGGCGATCATAAGGCGGTCGAGCTGCCCACCGACACCGATCTGGTGCACCTGGCGGTGGACCTGCTGCGTGCCTCCCCGCACGCGGCGGAGATCCTGCTCGGCGGCGACTTCCGGACGGTGACCCCGGATCCGGGGCGGCGCATGCTGCACCGGATGGACTGGGTCGGCGAGCACTTCACCACCCAGGGCGTCCCGGCCGGGCACGGCTTCACCCCGGAGAACCTGACCGAGCAGACCGCGTACTACGGCTTCGACGTCGGACCGGTGCGCTGCTTGGTGCTGGACACGGTCAACCCGTACGGCGGCCCGAACGGCTCGCTGGACGAGAAGCAGTTCCTGTGGCTCGAGAGCGAGCTGATCGCCGTCGCGACGCGGTACCTGTCGGAGACCGGCGAGCTCGTGCAGGGCGCCGGGGTGGACCGCTACGTGGTGATCTTCAGCCACCACACCGCGGAAACCATGGACAACTGGCTGAGCGAGCCGGGCGAGCACCGGGTGCTCGGCGGGACCGTCACGGACCTGCTGCTCCGGTTCCCCAACGTCGTGCTCTGGGTCAACGGCCACACGCACATCAACAAGGTGATGCCGCACAGCCGCCACCCCGAGTCGCCGGTGCCCGGTGGTTTCTGGGAGCTGAACACGGCTTCGCACGTGGACTGGCCGCAGCAGGCGCGTCTCGTGGAGCTGGTCGACAACTGTGACGGGACGCTGTCGGTGTTCGGCACGATCATCGACCACGCCGACATCGGGGCGGAGGGGGCCGTGCACGGGGCGAACAGTCCCGAGGCGCTCGCGGCGCTCTCCCGGGAACTGGGCCTCAACGACTGGCAGAGCCGGGCGCGTCCGGTGCCCGGCGTGGACGGCCGCCGGGGCGCCCTCGCCGACCGGAACGTCGAACTGCTGCTGCCCGCCCCGTTCCGACTCCCACGCGATTGAGCGCTGACTGCGGCAGCCCACCGCCCGGCACCGCACCAGGTCGACTCTCGCTCAAGGGTGCTTAGCGATCGTCCGGTACGGGGCCTTAAGCTGGGCGCATGGCCACGTTCGACCGCGCGTATACCGACAGCCTCTTAACATACTTGGCCGCCTCACCCACCCCGTACCACGCGGTGGCGCAGGCGGCGGAACTGCTGGACAAGGCCGGCTTCCGGCGATTGTCCGAGACGGCGGCCTGGGACGCTCAGGCGGGCGGGCAGTATGTGATCCGCGGCGGGGCCATGGTGGCGTGGTACCTGCCGCCGGGGGCGGAGGCGTCCCGGCCGTTCCGGCTGATCGGCTCGCACACCGATTCGCCGAACCTACGCGTCAAGCCGATCCCGGACACCGGATCGGCGGGCTGGCGGCAGGTCGCGGTCGAGGTCTACGGCGGCACCCTGTACAACACCTGGCTGGACCGGGACCTGGGGCTGGCCGGGCGGCTGAGCCTGCGCAACGGCGACGAACTGCTGGTCAACATCGACCGGCCGCTGCTGCGGGTGCCCCAGCTCGCGGTGCACTTGGACCGCGGCGTGAACGGCGAGGGGCTGAAGCTGAATCCGCAGGTCCACCTGACCCCGGTCTGGGGCCTGGGCGAGCCGGTTCGAGGCGAGCTGATCGAGTTCGTGGCGGCGGAGTACGGGCTGCGGCCCGCCGCGGTGCTCGGCTGGGACCTCATGCTGCACGACGTGGCCGCGCCGGCATACGTCGGCCGGGACGCCGACATGATCACCGCCTCGCGGCTGGACAACCTGATGTCCGTGCACGCCGGCGTCGTGGCCATGGTCACGGCGGTCGAGGAAGGGCTGGACGACGGTCCGATCCCGGTCCTGGCCGCGATGGACCACGAGGAGGCCGGGTCGGTGTCCACGACCGGCGCGCTGGGGCCGTTCCTGGAAACCGTCCTGGAGCGGCTGGTCGAGACGCGCGGCGGCGGAGTGGACGCCCGCGCGCGCGCCTACGCCGGCTCGGTGATGGCGTCCTCAGACCTAGCCCACGCAGTGCACCCGAACTACCCGGAGCGGCACGACGCGGGCCACCGGCCGCGGGCGAACGGCGGCCCGGTGCTGAAGGTGAACCTGAATCAGCGCTATGCCACGGACGGCGCGACCCGCGCGGTGTGGGCACGGGCCTGCGAGGCGGCCGGCGTCCCGTGGCAGACCTTCGTCTCCCGCAACGACCAGCCATGCGGCACCACGATCGGCCCCCTGGCCGCCTCCCGCCTCGGCATCGCAGCCTTCGACATCGGCGTCCCGGCGCTCTCGATGCACTCGGCCCGCGAGCTCTGCGGCGCCGACGATCCCTGGCGCCTGGCCGCCGCTCTCACCGCGTTCCTACACCTGGAGTAGGCGCGCCCGAAGTGCGGTGTCGCCCGGCTCGCACGGAGCCGGGCCGCTATCGGTGACTCAGGATGATGAGCCGCGGACGCGGCTAGCTTTCGCCACGGAGGATCAGCGGCAGGCGGGTTGCGGCGCCGGGCGCGAGACGGACTGGGATGCCCCAGTCCTGTTGGTGCACGTGGCAGGCGGGGAAGAACTCGGCCGGGTCGGCGCCTTCTGGCAGTTCGTCGCAGGATGCTGCCTTGGCCGAGACGTGGAGGACCCCTGATTCGACCTCGTCGCTGAGGATGAGTCTTCGTTCGAGCGCGGAGTCGCGACCGGCTCCGCTGATCAGCAGCTCGGGCGGGGATGCGTCGACCACGAGCTGGGTGGAGGGGCCGTAGCGATCGTCGAGCTTTTGGCCTGGCGGGGGTTCGAAGACCACTGTGAGGGCGAGCTCTCCGGGGGCCACGTCGTTCGCGGGGCGCTGGGTGCGGTACGCGTTTGATTCGACGTGCAGGGCTTCCTCGGGCAGGCGGACACGGGTCAGCCGGTGCGCGGCCGACTCGACCACGAGCAGGTCCCCGTCCACCACGACCGCGTCGGAGGGTTCGCGCAGACCGGTGATTAGGGTACTGACTTGGTTCGTGGCGGGGTCGTAGCGGCGGATCGCCCCGTTGTAGGTGTCGCTGACCGCGATGGAGCCGTCGGGCAGGGCGGTGACGCCGAGCGGGTGCTGGAAGAGTGCCTGGTCGGCGTCACCGTCGCGCAGCCCGAAGTCGAACAGGCCCTGGCCGACCGCGGTGCGTACTTGTCCGTCCTCGATGAAGCGCAGCGCCGACGATTCGGAGTCCGCGATCCACACGCGACCGTCGGCGTCAACGGTGAGACCCGAGGGCTGCGAGAACCAGGCCTCTGCCATCGGGCCGTCGACGAGGCCCTCGTTCGTCGTGCCCGCTATGGCCTGGACCGTTTCGAAGTACGGGTCGTAGCTCCACAGCTGGTGGATCCCGGCCATGGCGATCAGCACGCGGCCGTCGACC
This sequence comes from Actinocrinis sp., assembly GCF_035938995.1. GTDB lineage: Bacteria > Actinomycetota > Actinomycetes > Streptomycetales > Catenulisporaceae > DASZGI01. The sequence goes on along the minus strand of NZ_DASZGI010000112.1, from coordinate 15,816 downwards.
AGTGCCAGGTCCCAGGGGCTCGACAGGTCGACCTCGAGGGCCGGGCCGCTCGTTACAGAGCCCTGTGACCACTGGCGCCCGGTGCCGGCGAGGGTGGTCACCTCCCCAGTGTCAAGGTTGATCGCGCGCAGGGCGTGGTTGACCGAGTCGGCAACGAAGGCGACGTGCGGGCTGGGAAGGCACAGCCCCTGGGGTTCGCTGAACGTGGCCTCGTCGGCCTTTCCGTCGGCGAACCCGCGCTTCCCCGAGCCGAAGCGGCGCAGCACCGTTTCACCGTCGGCGGCGAGTTCGACCACGCGGTGGTGCGTCGTGTCCGAGACCAGGAACGTGCCTTCTGGCAATGCGACGACCTTGCCCGGGAAGCGTAGCTCGGTGGGTTCGGGCTCAGGCGGGGTGTAGGGACTGTCGCCGCGCCGCAGCGTCCCCTTGGCTTCGTGCTCGGCGCTGAGTTCCGCGATCAGCGCGCGCAGTCCGTGGCCGTGGCCCTCGCCGGACATCTGGGCGACGATGTAGCCGGTCGGATCGATGACGCTGAGAGTCGGCCAGGCGCGCACCGCGTAGGCCTTCCACGTGGACAGCTCGGGGTCGTCGAGGACAGGGTGGCGCACCTCGTAGCGTTCGCAGGCGTCGATCAGCGCGTCGCGGTCGGCCTCGTGCACGAACTTGGGCGAGTGCACCCCGACCACGACGAGCACGTCCGCGAACTCGTGCTCCAGCTCGCGCAGTTCGTCGAGCACGTGCAGGCAGTTCGCGCAGCAGAAGGTCCAGAAGTCGAGCAGAACGATCTTCCCGGACAGGTCCGGCGCCGCGTTCCCCGGGGTGTTGAGCCAGCCCCGGCCGGTCAGCTGCGGCGCACGCACGCGCGGTTGCCTCGAAGGTGCCATAGTCCGATCCTAGGCGAACTGGTGTGAACACCTTTCCGACGGGAGAACACGTGGATGCCGAGCTGATCCCCTCCTCGCTTCCCGTCGTGGCGACCGTCAGCGAGCACGACGGCGGCCCCGCGTGGCTGGCCGGGCTTTCGCAGGTGATCGAGGAGCTGCGCGAGCGTTGGTCGCTTCGCCTCGGCGCCCCGTTCCACGGCGGAAGCTGTTCGTGGGTCGCGCCCGCGTGGCCGCCCGACGGCGAACCCGCCGTGCTCAAAATCACCTGGCCGCATCGGGAGGCGATGGGTGAGGCCGAAGGTCTCCGGTTATGGGACGGACGCGGCGTCGTTCGCCTGCTGCGCGAGGACCGCGAGCGGTTGGCGGTGCTGGTAGAGCGGTGCGAGCCGGGCGGGGCGCTGGGCGACGCGGACCACCTCGACCCGCGCGAGCGCTTGGAGATCGGCGCGCGGCTGCTGGATGAGCTGTGGTCGGTGCCGGTGCCGGAGCAGTCCGGCCTCGAGCGCGTCGCCGATGTCACGGCGGAGTGGGCCGACCTGGTCGAGGAGCGGATGGATCGGCTGAAGCCCGACTTCGATCCCGGACTTGTGGCGCTCGGCGCGCGGCTGCTGCGCGAGTTGCCTGCGACGGCGCCGCGTATGGTGATCGTGCACGGCGACTTCAACCCGGGCAATGTGCTGAGCGCGCGGCGTCGGCCCTGGCTCGCGATCGACGCCAAGCCGATGATCGGAGACCCGGGATACGATCCGTGGCCGTTGCTGGCGCAGATCGACGAGCCGTTCGCGCATCCGGATCCGTTGTGCGTGTTGGCCGAGCGTTTCACCCTGGTCGCTGATGTGGTCGGAGAGGACGTGCGACGGCTGGCGGCGTGGGCCCTGGCGCGCGAGGTCGAGTCGGCGCTGTGGGCGGCCGATCATCCGCAATCGCCGATCGCGTATGGGTCCATGGAGAAGGCCGGGGTGTTCGCGCGGCTGGCAGAGGTCTGATCGTGGAGAGACAGGGGTCGATCAAATGCTGCGTTGGATCAGAGGTTGTGTGGATCAGAGGCGGCGTCTGATCAGATACAGCGTCGGATCAAAGACGGCGATCGCGAAGGACGGGGAAACGGTCGCGGGTCTCGTCGACCAAGCCCAGGTCGATGTCGGCGTGAATGATCTGCTCGCCCTCGCCGCCCTCCACGAGGATCGCACCCCACGGGTCGATCACCATGGAATGGCCGGACATGTCCAGACCGGCCTGGGTGCCGACGGCCACGCAGGCGAGTACGTAGACCTGGTTCTCGATCGCCCTCGCCTGCAGCAGGATGCGCCAGTGCTCCCGGCGTCGGGCGGGCCAGGCGGCCGGGATGATCACGGTCTGCACCCCGGCGTCGACCAGCTTGCGGAACATTTCCGGGAAACGCAGGTCGTAACAGGTGGCCAGGCCGACCCTGGTGAGCCGGCCGGCGGCGTCATCGAGCACGTCGAAAGTGACCAGATCCCGCCCGGCGGACATGAAGGCGGCCTCGCCCTGGTCAAAGCCGAAGCGGTGGATCTTGCGGTAGACGGCCAGATCCTGGCCTTCGGGCCCGAGCACCAGCGAGGTGTTGTAGAACTCTCCCTCGGGCACGCGCTCGACGATGGAACCGGCGTGCAAGACGATTCCGTGCACTGAGGCCGTTTGCCGCATGGCCGCTGCCGTCTCGCCGTCCAGCGGCTCGGCGGTCTTGGGCCAGGGCTCTGCGTCGAATGCGCCGTGCAGCCACAACTCCGGCAGGACAACGAGCCGGGCGCCATCCGCGGCTGCCTCGCCGACCCGGACCGCCGCCGCCTCGCGTGACGCCTGCGGCTCGCGGTCCGGGTCGGAATCAAGCTGGACCAGGGCTACCTTCACACCAGCGAAGCTACCGGATCTTCCAGCACCCGGCCAACGTCGCGCAGGAACTTCGAGCCGAGCTCGCCGTCGATCATCCGGTGGTCGAAGGAAAGCCCGAGGGTGGTGACCCAGCGCGGCTTGATCTTGCCCTTGTGCACCCAGGGCTGCTGCTTGATCGCACCGAACGCGAGGATCGCGGCCTCGCCCGGGTTGATGATCGGCGTGCCGGTGTCCACCCCGAACACCCCGACGTTGGTGATCGTGATCGTGCCGCCGGTCAGGTCCTCGAGCGCCGTCTTGCCCGCGCGCGCGGTGGCGGTCAGTTCGCCGAGGGCGACCGCCAGATCGTGCAGTGTGAGCCGCTCGGCGGACTTGATGTTCGGCACCACGAGGCCGCGCGGGGTGGCGGCGGCGATACCGAGGTTCACTGAGCCGTGGATCACGATCTCCTGCGCCAGCTCATCCCACGAGGCGTTGACGTCGGGGTGCTTGGCCACGCCGAGCAGCAGCGCCTTGGCGACCAGCAGCAGCGGGGAGACCTTGACGTCCGCGTACTCGGGCAGTTCCTTGAGCCGCGCGACGAGCTTTACCGTGCGGGTCACGTCGAGCGTCAGGAACTCGGTCACATGCGGCGCGGTGAACGCCGAGGAGACCATCGCGGCCGCGGTCGCCTTTCGCACGCCCTTGATCGGGACGCGGCGCGTCTCGGGCAGCGGGGCGAGCCGGGACGGAGCAGCGGCAGCCGGAGCGGTACTGCGCACGGCGGCCCGCTCGACCTGCTCACGGGTGATCACGCCGTCCTCGCGCTCGGGCGTGATCGTGGTCAGATCCACCCCGAGATCCTTGGCCAGCTTGCGAACCAGCGGCTTGGCCAGGACGAACGTGGGCTTGGTGGTGATCGGCTCGGGAGCCGCCGCGATCGCGGAAGCCTGAGCAACCGGAGCCGGTACCGGGACGGCGGCAGGAGCGACCGGGGCGACAGGAGCAGCCGGACTCGGAGCTGACGCCGTTGCGACAGCACCACCGGATGGCGCAGCTGCCCCAGAACCGGGCGCGGGCTTGCGCGCGCGGCGCTTCGTGGAGCCGTGCGCGACGCCATAACCGACCAGGACCGGCTCGCGCTTCTCTGCTCCGGTGGACGATCCGCTGTCGCCCGCGGGGGCGCCGGGCTCGGCGTCGGCGGTCTCGATCGAGATGATCGGCGTGCCGACGTCCACCGTGCTGCCGGCCTCGACCAGCAGTTCACGCACCACGCCCGCGTACGGCGACGGCAGCTCCACCGCCGCCTTCGCGGTCTCGATCTCCACCAGGACCTGGTTGACCTTCACCTCGTCGCCCACCGCGACGCTCCAGCCGAGGATCTCCGCCTCGGTCAGCCCCTCGCCCACGTCGGGCAGCCGGAATTGCTTGACGGCCATGCGCCCCTCGTCTCAGTGCTCGAACGCGCGGTCGACGGCGTCGAGCACACGGTCCAGGTCGGGCAGGTAGATCTCTTCTATCCGGGACGGCGGATACGGCGTGTGGAAGCCGCCCACCCGGCCGACCGGGGCCTCGAGCCGGTAGAAGCACCGGTCGGTGATCTGCGCGGCGAGCTCCGCACCGAGGCCGTAGAAGACCGGGGCCTCGTGCACGACCACCAGTCGGCCGGTGCGCTGCACCGACTCCGCGACCGTGTCCACGTCCAGCGGGGAGATCGTGCGCAGGTCGATCACCTCGAGCGAGCGGCCCTCCTCCTCCGCGGCGCGTGCCGCGTCCAAGCAGGTGCGCACCATCGGGCCGAGCGTCGCGAGGGTGAGGTCGGTGCCCGGGCGCACCACGGCGGCGCGGTCCAGCGGGCGCGGCGCCTGCGCGACCGACTCGTCGAGCTCGGCCTTGTCCCAGTAGCGGCGCTTGGGCTCGAAGAAGATCACCGGGTCGTCGGACTCGATCGCCTGCTGGATCATCCAGTAGCCGTCCACCGGGTTCGAGCAGGCGACCACCCGCAGGCCCGCGGTGTGCGCGAACAGGACCTCGGGGGACTCGGAGTGGTGCTCGACCGCGCCGATGCCGCCGCCGAACGGGATGCGGATCACCATCGGCATCCGCACCTTGCCGAGCGAGCGCGCGTGCAGCTTGGCCACCTGGGTGGTGATCTGGTCGTAGGCGGGGAAGACGAAGCCGTCGAACTGGATCTCGCAGACCGGCCGGTAGCCGCGCAGGGCCAGTCCCACCGCGGCGCCGATGATGCCGGACTCGGCCAGCGGGGTGTCGATCACCCGGGCCTCGCCGAAGTCCTTCTGCAGGCCGTCCGTCACCCGGAAGACGCCGCCGAGCTTTCCGATGTCCTCGCCCATCAGCAGGACCTTAGGATCGCGCTCCATGGCCCGGCGCAGGCCCGTGTTCAGGGCCTTGGCGAGGGTCACCGTGTTGGTTCCGGTACTGGTGTTGGTCCCGGTACTGGTCACCGCGCCGCCTCCTGGTCCCCGAATCCGGCGAGATACTCGCTGAGCTCTTTCCGCTCGGCCGTCACCTGGTGGTGCGGCGCGGTGTACGCGTAGTCGAACATGGACAGCGGATCCGGGTCGGGCAGCGCCAGACAGGCCGCGCGCACCTCGGTGGCCAGCTCGTCGGCCTCCGCCTCGATCCCGGCGAAGAACGCCTCGTCCGCGGCGCCCTCCCGGTTCAGGTACTTGCGCAGCCGCTGGATCGGGTCGCGCGAACGCCACAGCTCGACCTCGTCGTTGCCGCGGTAACGCGTCGGGTCGTCCGAGGTGGTGTGCGCGCCCATGCGGTACGTGTACGCCTCGATGAGGGTCGGGCCGTTGCCGGTCCGGGCGCGCTCGAGGGCGGCGCGGGTCACCGCGAGGCAGCCGAACACGTCGTTGCCGTCGACCCGGATGCCGGGGAAGCCGAAGCCTGAGGCGCGCCGGTACAGCGGGACCCGGCTCTGGCGCTCGGTCGGCTCGGAGATCGCCCACTGGTTGTTCTGGCAGAAGAAGACCACCGGGGCGTTGTACGAGGCGGCGAAGACGAAGGCCTCGTTCACGTCGCCCTGCGAGGACGCGCCGTCGCCGAAGTAGGCGATCGTGGCGTCGTCGGAGCCGTCGCGCTGTATCCCCATCGCGTAGCCGACCGCGTGCAGGGTCTGCGAGCCGATGACGATCGTGTAGAGGTTGAAGTTCTTCTCGGCCGGGTCCCAGCCGCCGTTGTTGACCCCGCGGAACATGCCCAGCAGGTTCACCGGCGGGACGCCGCGGCACCAGGCCACGCCGTGCTCGCGGTAGGTCGGGAAGGCGAAGTCGCCCGGCCGCAGCGCGCGGCCCGAGCCGACCTGGGCCGCCTCCTGGCCGAGCAGCGAGGCCCACAGGCCCAGCTCGCCCTGGCGCTGGAGGGCGGTGCCCTCGGTGTCGACCCGGCGGACCAGCACGAGGTCGCGGTACAGCGACCTGGCCTCCTCGGCCGAGATCTCCAGCGGATAGTCCGGATGTGCGATGCGCTCGCCCTCGGTGCTGAGCAGCTGGACGAGTTCGAGCCCGTCACCGTCGTCGGTCGGGACAGGCGCGTCGATCGGGGCGGGGGCGGGCCGCGTCTCGGGCTCGCCTCTGGCGGCCCGGCGGGAGCGCGCCGGGGTCCGTGTGGTCACGTTCCTCACTACTCCTCATCCTCGGCGAGGACCACGGGTTCCTCCGCAGTGTGTCCTCGATGCGGCCGGCCGCGGCGCCGGCGCGGGAATCCCGCCGTGTCGTCGCCGGCCGCATCCGCGCTCCGGGATCGCCGGGCGCGGTCATCTGGTGGTTGCCGGATCACCGCACTTCAGGATCGCTGGGCGCCGGTTCCGGGGTGTCGGCCGGTGGAGCGCGGTGACGAGGTCACGTTACCGACCGGTTCCGGGCTTGGAACAGTGCCCCCGCCACTAATCGTGCGCCAAGAACTTGAAGTGTCGCTCTAGGCATAGTCGACGGCGAGCGAGATCGCCAGGTCGTTCGCCTTCGGCTCGCCGATCGTCACCCGGACGCCCTCGTCGCCGAACGGACGCACGGTGACCCCGGCCTCCTCGCACGCGGCGGCGAATTTCGCGGTGCGGTCGCCGAGGCGCAGCCAGTAGAAGTTGGCCTCGGTGTCGGGGACGGCGATGCCGCGGCGGCGCAGCTCGCCCACCACCCGGGTGCGCTCGGCGACGAGCGCTTCGACCCGCTCCATCAGGGCGGGGCGGGCGTGCAGCGAGGCGACGGCGGCGGCCTGCGCGACGCAGCTGACCCCGAACGGCACGGCGCAGGCGCGCAGGGCGGTGGCCACCGGGGGGTGCGCGACGGCGAAACCGACGCGCAGCCCGGCCAGGCCGTAAGCCTTCGAGAAGGTCCGCAGGACACAGACGTTCGGCCGCTCGCGGTACAGCTCCAAGCCGTCGACGCACTCGGGGTCGCGGACGAACTCGGTGTAGGCCTCGTCGATGACCACGAGCACGTCATCAGGCGCGCGGTCGAGGAAGCGCTCAAGCTCGTCGCGGTGCACCACGGCGCCGGTGGGGTTGTTCGGGGTGCACACGAAGATCAGCCGGGTGCGGCCCGTGACCGCGGCGGCCATGGCGTCCAGGTCGTGGCGCTCATCGCGCAGCGGGACCATGACCGCGGTCGCCCCGGCGATCTGGGTGAGGATCGGGTAGGCCTCGAAGGAACGCCAGGCGAAGATCACCTCGTCGCCCGGGCCCGCGGCCACCTGGAGCAGCTGCTGGGCGACGCCGACCGAGCCGGTGCCCGCCGCGATGTGGTCGACCGGGACGTCGTAGGCGGCGGCCAGCTCCTCGAGCAGGTTCGAGCAGGCGAAGTCCGGGTAGCGGTTGAACGAGCCGGCCGCCCCGATCGCCGCCTCGAGCACGCCGGGCAGCGGTGGGTACGGGTTCTCGTTCGAGGCGAGCTTGAAGGTCTCCCCGCCGGGTGCCGGAGCCTTGCCGGCCTTGTACGCGGGCAGCCCGCCGACCGCCTCGCGCAGCCGGGGTGTCGCCGCAGGCTCTCGCTTCGCTTCCGTACCGCTCGCCGTCACCGTCGATCACTCTCCCGAGTCCGCACATGCAGGTGCACCGAAAACAACCGCTGTAAACAACTGCTGTCGTCAGCGTACGTCGTGCGGAAGATCGCTTCATCGCGCGCCGTGGCGGCCGAGGCTCCGGGCGCGCGAGGCGGTCGCCGGTCAGGGCGTGGCGGCCGGGTCCTTGCGTATCAACAGCAGGTCGGCGGCTTCGCCCAGGCTGGCCACGGCCTGGGGAGACCAGCGGATGTCGGGAGAGCGCAGCGTCTCGGCCAGCTGAGCCGGCGTCACCACGATCACCCCCTGCATGTTGCGCGGGGTGCCGTGCAGGTCGTCGGCGTGCACGGCGAGCACCGGAGTGACCGACACCACCCCGACCTCCTCGTCCCGCGCGGCGGCCGTGGTCAGCGCGTCGCCCAGTACCCGGGCGTGCTCGACCAGCTGCTTGAACATCGTCGTCTGGTCGGTGTGGTCGACGTACATGTCGGGCCCGACCATGCGCACCGCCTGCCCGCGCCATTGCTTGGAGTCGATCAGGAACACCCCGCGCGGGGAGATGACCACGTGCTCGGCCTCGAACGGATCGGCGACCGCGGTCAGCAGCCGGTCGTGCAGCACCTTTGCCCCGCCGCGGATCTCTATCGCGCGCAGGAACTTGCCCGTCCCGGACTCGGCGGCGGCCCGCTCGCGCACCCGCACCAACCGGTCCGGCTTGCGGAACATCACGTCGAGCACGGCCCAGATCGCCAGCACGATGAAGATCACGCCGAACACCGGGATGCGCGTGCCGACACCCACGACCGCGCCCAGCGCCACGATGGCCGGCACCCACCAGACCGCGGACAGCGCCACGGCGCGCCGCCGCTGCCCGATCCAGGCGTCGTTTCGCATGGCATAGGCGGCGTGCAGGCTCTGTCCCGCACGCGGCGCGGTTCCCTGACGCGGCAGTCGGCTGACCGCCATCGGCGACCTCCCAGCTACAGGATCGGCCGGCGTCGTGCCCGCGGCGAAAACGTGCGCGGCGCCCCAATCGCATCCTTCTGGCCAAACCCCCACGAGCACGTTAGCGCTCTTGGGCGACACGCGGCAGGGATACCGGAAGACCGCTCCCGACCACTACCCTCACATCTCATGGTTGACCTGTCCGACCCCGGCGCCACGGGGACGCCGCCGGCCGACGTCGACGCCGTGACGACCGCTGCTGTGGGCGATGTCCACGGCTGTCTCGGCCCGCTGCGCGAGGCGCTGATCCGCGTCGGATTCATCGACGAGCGGGCACGGTGGATCGCCGACGACGCCCGGCTGTGGTTCCTCGGGGATCTGACGGACCGCGGGCCGGACGGGGTCGGGGTGCTGGACCTGGTCATGTCCCTCCAGGAGCAGGCGGCGGACCACGGCGGGACGGTGGGCTGCCTGCTCGGGAACCACGAGCTGATGCTGTTCGCGGCTCACCTGCCGGACGGGTACCGGCTGCGCGTGGTGCGCGAGGAGGACGTTCCGGACGCGCACGCGCTCTTCCGCGAGCGCTGGTTCGGCAACGGCGGCCAGGACCGGGACTCGAATCGGCTGACCGACGCGCATCTGGAGTGGATCGCCGGGCTGCCGGCGATGGCCCGGTCCGGCGACCACCTGCTGATGCACGCCGACACGGTCGGGTACCTCGAGTACGGCGACAGCGTCAAGTCGGTCAACGAGTCGATCGGCCAGTTGCTGACGGACCCCGTGGACGTCGAGGAGATCGACCACCTCACGCATCTGATGACGAAGCGGTTCGCCTTCGCCTCCGACGACGGCCCGGCCGCGCGCGAGTTCCTGCGGGTGTTCGGCGCGCGCCAGATCGTGCACGGGCACTCGCCGATTCCGCTGCTGCTCGGCATCGAGCCGTCGCAGGTGACGGGCCCTCTGGTGTACGCGGGCGGCTACGCGGTGAACCTGGACACTGGGGTGTTCCTGGGCGGCCCGTGCCTCGTCTCCGCGCTACCTTCGGTGCCTTCGCAGCTGCCTTAGGCGCGCGAATAAGCGGCTAAGCGGCTAGGACTGCACAGGTACAGCCGAGCTCTTAGACCGCCTTAGACACTCTTCGAAGCCCTCCTACACTGCCGCGGGTTCCGGCACGACCAGACCGAGTCGGGCAGGATCCCAGATCCGCTCGCACAGCGCACGGTAAAGACGCTGGCGCTCGGTGATCGACGTGATGCCGAAGGTGTGCGGGTACGGCCGGAAGAACTCGGCGAGCCCGTTGCGCAGCATGAACCGCCGGAACGAGGGGTTGCGCTCGTAGCACAGCGGGTGCAGCGAGCGGGCCAGCAGGTTCTGTGCCCGGTAGTGCTCGGCCTTGAGCGAGTACGGGTCGTCCCGGAACGCCGCGTTGATCTCCTTGGGCAGCAGCAGGAGCGCGCCGAAGCGGTTGCGCACCATGCGGAAGCGCTCCGGGGTGCCGGCCTCCTCGGCGTAAGGGCCGAAGTGGTCCGCCCAGATGTGCTCGATCTCGTACGGGCGGCCGGTCGGGCCGAAGCCGAGGTAGTCCGCGATCAGGTCGGGCTGGCCGCACTGGGCCTCCACCCACCCGGTCATCCGGGACAGCAGATACCGCACCTGCTTGCGGTTGTCCGAGCGCAACCCGAAGGTCTCCAGGCCGCCGAAGGTGTGCTCGACTGATGCGACCGCGGTGGCCAGCAGGGTGCGCACCGCCTCCAGGCCTTGCGCGGCCCGCAGTGGCTCTATCAGTGCATTAACCTGAGCCGTCAGGTCACCGGACTGCAGCGGCGCGTAGTTCGCCATCCGCCGGGCCAGCAGCAGGTCGCAGAACGCGGCGACCAAGCGGGCCTTCTCCCGGAACGCGGTGTCCGAGTCGTTCGGGCTGATCGCCGCCATGATCAGGGTGAGCTGGTGCGGGAAGCCGTTGGCGGCGTTGTAGAACACCGGCTCCAGACCCTTGACCGGCGCGGCGCAGGCCTCGACCAGGGCGCGGTAGCGGTCCGCCAGGGGCCTGATGGTGTCGCGGATGAACACCCGGTAGTCGCGCGGGCGCACCAGGCCGACCGCGTCGGTGTTCTGCCGTACCCACTCGTGGTACGCGGTGGAGATCCGCTCCGCGGTGGCCGCGTCGGAGGGGGCGTACCGGGCCCGCAGGAGGGTCTTGATGTAGTCCCCCGGCGCCTGGTCGTCGGTCGCCGCGAGCTGCGACATGGTGCGCCGCCAGATCGCGTTGACCGCGCTGTGGTCCTTGTCCGCGCGCGAGAGCAGGAAGGACTTGAGCAGGTCGAGCGGGGTGAGCCGGGCGCCCCGGTCGTTCATCGACTCGAAGATCTCCCAGCCGTTCTCCCGGTCTCGGGCGGTGATCTCGACCAGGAAGACCCGCTCGAGCAGCCAGTCCACGAAGAACGGCAGCGCCTCGCCGCGCAGCGGGGCCGGGAAGTCCTCGACCAACTCCCGGTAGCGCTGGCAGATGGTGCGCACCGCCAGCGGGGTCAGCTCGGTGACCGGGAAGTCGCGCCCGGCCCGCAGCGCGCGCAGGGCCGGCTCGCGCTCGTCCACGTGCACCGTGAAGGTCGGCACGCCGTACTGGACCGTGCAGATCATGTTGTCCAGGACCGCCGCCCCGGCGTGGTCCTCCTGGTCGGTCAGTCGGTGCCGCAGGTGGATGAGCAGCAGGAGCAGGGTGGTGAACCGCTGCTGGCCGTCGACGAGGTACGACACCCCGGGCACGGGGTACGTGACGAACGGCCCGAGGAAGTACGGCCGGTAGTCGGCCACGTCCTCGCGCTCGTGGTCGGGGCGCCACTGCTCGAAGAACCGCGCGGAGAGATCCTGGAGCAGATCGCCCACATGCGTGCGGGTCCAGTCGTACTCCCGCTGGTAGTGTTCGAGCCCGTAGCGCCGCCCGGTGAACAGCTCCCGGACGGTGTGCCCCCTGCCGTCGATGCGCTCCTGAGTGTGCTTGTTCACCTTGCGCCGTCCCCGAGAATCGGGCCCGGAGCGCAGAGCGCTGATGAAGTCTCATCGAGCGCTGTTTTCACTCCAGTGCGCCTCTTGCCCGCCCTGTCTTTGGGGACATGCCCAGCTCAGGAGGGTGGAAAACCCAACGTCGGGTTACGAATCAATGAAGCGATCAATGCGGTCCAGCCGGTCTGATGCGCGGCGCCCAGGCCGGCGCCGCTGTCGGCATGGAAGTACTCGTAGAACCACGGGCGGTCCCGCCAGCGCGGGTCGCCCTGCAGTCGCGGGTTGTCGCCGAGCACCGGGAGCCGCCCGTTCGGATCGGTCCGGAAGATCCCGATCAGCCGCTGCCGCAGGTTCTCCGCGAAGATCGGCCGGTCCACCACGATCCGGCCCTCTCCCGGGTGGGTGACCACGCCGAGCGCCGGGCCGACCCGGTAGACCGCCTCCAGGAACAGGTAGTTCAGCGGCATCCAGACCGGGCCGCGCCAGTTGGAGTTGCCGCCGAACATGCCGGAGTGCGATTCGCCGGGCTCGTAGTCCACGCTCGCGTCCACCCCGTCGATGCCCAGCATGAACGGGTGGTCGCGGTGGTGGATGGAGAGCGAGCGGAGGCCGTAGGGCGAGAGGAACTCCTCCGGATCGGCGAGGCGGGAGAGCACCCGGGCGGCCTGTTCGTCGTTGGCGAGCGAGAAGACCAGGCCGCCGGTGGCGTGCTTGCGGCCGAGCACCCCCTTGGCGTATTCGGGCCGGCGCGTGGTGAACTCCTCGAGGTGGGCGGCGAAGCGCGGCAGCCGCTCGAGCAGCTTGGTCGAGACCGGGAAGCTAGCCAGCAGCGGGACCACGCCGACCATGGAGCGCACCCGCATGACGATCGGATCGCAGCCGTCGCGGCGCAGCCGGTCGTAGTAGAAGCCGTCCTCGTCGTCCCAGATCCCGCTGTCGTTGATGGCCGCCGCGATGTAGGCGTAGTGCTCGGCGAACTTGCAGGCCATCTCCTCGTACACCGGTTCGCGCAGGGTCAGCTCGATCGAGATGACCAGCATGCAGAGGCTGAAGAAGGCCATCCAGCCGGTGCCGTCGGACTGCTCGAGTACGCCGTCGACCGGCAGGTTGGAGCGGTCGAAGACGCCGATGTTGTCCAGGCCGAGGAATCCGCCCTCGAAGATGTTGTCCTGGCCGGCGTCCTTGCGGTTGACCCAGAAGGTGAAGTTGGCCAGCAGCTTGTGGAAGCAGGCCTTGAGGAACTCGGTGTCCCGCTGCGCGTAGTAGACCCGCAGCACGGCCCAGGCCAGCACCGGCGGGTTGACGTCGTCGAAGTTCCACTCGTAGGCCGGCATCTGGCCGTTCGGGTGCAGGTAGCGCTGGGAGAGGAAGGTCATCAGCTGCGCGCGGGCGAATCCGGGGTCGATCTCGGAGTACACGGCGCAGTGGAAGGCCAGGTCCCAGGCGGCGAACCAGGGGTACTCCCAGGGGTCGGGCATGAGCAGGACGTCGCGCGCCCAGAAGTGCCCCCAGCCGGCGTTGCGGTCGTGCGCGCGGTGGTCCGGAGGGAGCGGCTGGCTCGGGTCGCCGCTGATCCATCGGTGCACGTCGTAGTGGTAGAACTGCTTCGACCAGACCAGTCCGGCGTAGGCCTGGCGCATGATCTTCGCGTCGTCGGGCGAGGTACCCGGCGGGGTCATCGCGGCGTAGAAGCCGTCCGCCTCGCGCTCGCGGTCGGCCAGCGTCTGCGCGTGGTCCGGCAGTTCGCAGTCCGCGGCGGCGAGCCAGAGGTCGAGTTCGCGGCGCTCGCCCGGGGCGAGGTCGAGGATGTAGTGCAGGGCGCCCTTCGTGCCGCAGTTGTTCGGGTTGACGGTGGCGGTGCCGTGCACGACGTGGTCGCCGATGCCGTCCTTCGTGTACGGGTTGCGGTTCTCGCCGCCGAAGAGCAGCGCGGCGTTCGTCTCGTTATCGCACATCAGCGGCGGCGGGGCGGTCGCATCTGCTCCGAGCGCTGCGGAGCCGGGCGCTGGCACGTCCTGGAGGACGAGCGTGCCGGTGTGCGGGTGCGTCCCAGTGAGGCGGCCCGGCTCGCCGCGGATCATCAGTCCGACGGTGTCCAGGTCGTCCTCGATGTCGGGCGCGCGGCCCCACGACCACATGTCACGGAACCAGAGGTGCGGCAGGACGTGCAGGGTGGCGCGGTCGGGTCCGGCGTTCTCCACCGTGATCCGCACCGCATAGGCGTCGGGGGCGGCCTTGGCGTAGTCGGCGGTGATGATGAAGTACCGGTCGTCGTCGAAGATGCCGGTGTCGATGAGCTCGAACTCCGTGTCGTCCTTGCCGCGCGCGGCGTTCTCGGCGCGCAGCCGCGCGTACGGGAACTCGGCCTGCGGGTAGTGGTAACGCCAGCGCAGCCACGAGGCGGTAGGCGTGCCGTCCTCGTACCACCAGTAATCCTTGGCATCCTCGCCGTGGTTGCCCTCGCCGTTGCCCAGGCCGAAGGCGCGCTCCTTGAGGATGGGGTCGCGGCCGTTCCAGAACGCCAGGGCGAAGCACCAGTCCTGGTTGTGGTTGCTCAGGCCGGCGAGGCCGTCCTCGCTCCACCGGTAGGCACGCGAGCGGGCATGTTCGAAGGGGAAGTACGTCCAGGCATCGCCATCAGCGCTGTAATCCTCCCGGACGGTTCCCCACGCACGCTCGGAGAGGTACGGGCCCCAGTCACGCCAGAGCTCCGTACCCCCGTCTGCCGCGCTTAGCCGCCATTGCTCCGCGTTGTCACCGTCAGCCTCATGCACACCGACAGTCTTACCTGACTGTGGCGCCCGCGCTGTGCTGAATCTCAGCAGCGTTGCGAATCTCGTGCGTAATGCGCATCGAGCAGAAATGCGGGCCGCACATCGAGCAGAAGTGGGCCTGCTTCGCCGGGGCGGCGGGCAGCGTCTCGTCGTGGAAGGAACGGGCCGTGGAAGGGTCCAGCGACAGGTTGAACTGGTCCTCCCAGCGGAACTCGAACCGCGCGTCGGACAGCGCGTCGTCCCAGGCCTGGGCGCCGGGATGGCCCTTGGCCAGGTCTGCCGCGTGGGCCGCGATCTTGTAGGCGATCATGCCCTGCTTGACGTCGTCCATGTCGGGCAGGCCCAGATGCTCCTTCGGGGTGACGTAGCAGAGCATCGCGGTCCCGTACATCCCGATCATCGCGGCGCCGATCGCCGAGGTGATGTGGTCGTAGCCCGGGGCGATATCGGTTGTCAGTGGCCCGAGCGTGTAGAAGGGGGCCTCGTGGCACCACTCCATCTGCAGATCGACGTTTTCCTTGATCTTGTGCATCGGCACGTGGCCTGGACCCTCAATCATGACCTGCACATCGTGTCGCCACGCGACCTCAGTTAGCTCACCCAGCGTGCGTAATTCGGCCAGTTGCGCCTCATCATTGGCGTCCGCGATGGATCCTGGCCGCAAACCGTCACCGAGAGAGAACGCCACGTCGTAGGCACCGAGCAGCTCGCAGAGCTCCTCAAAGTTCGTGTAGAGGAAGCTTTCAGCGTGGTGGGCGAGGCACCAGGCGGCCATGATCGAGCCGCCGCGGCTGACGATGCCGGTCACCCGGTTGACCGTCAGCGGGATGTACCGCAGCAACACCCCGGCGTGCACTGTCATGTAGTCGACGCCCTGCTCGCATTGCTCGATCAGCGTGTCCTTGTAGACCTCCCAGTCGAGCTTGACCGGATCGCCGGCGACCTTCTCCAGCGCCTGATAGATCGGCACGGTGCCGATCGGCACCGGAGCATTGCGCAGAATCCATTCGCGCGTGGTGTGGATGTTGCGGCCGGTGGAGAGATCCATCACGGTGTCGGCGCCCCAGCGGATCGCCCACACCATCTTTTCCACCTCTTCCTCGACCGAGGAGGTCACCGCCGAATTGCCGATGTTGGCGTTGATCTTCGTGAGGAAATTGCGGCCGATGATCATCGGCTCGAGCTCGGCATGGTTGATGTTCGAGGGAATGATGGCGCGCCCGCGCGCGACTTCGTCGCGCACGAACTCCGGCGTGACGAACGACGGTACCGAAGCGCCGAAGCTTTCGCCGTCGGCGAGGGCGTGTTCCGCACGCTCGAGCCTCTGCTTGCGCCCGAGATTCTCGCGCTCGGCG
>NZ_DASZGI010000111.1:0-3767 GCF_035938995.1 Actinocrinis sp. | reverse complement strand
GCGTGCCCTCCCCGGGTAGCAATTATTGGTTACGACTTCTACATCCTCGGGATGAGCATCAACCAGATCTCCAATAAGTTTGATATTTCGACGGCCGCCGTTCGGGTATGTCTCAACGTTTTCCTGGCAAACCAAGGGTGTGGGGTACTGGATTGAGCCGTTCCGTGTGAGCGGTAGTCGCGCCACGTAGTCAACCGCTTCACTTCTGATGGACTGTCCGGGACCGGCCGCCCCAGCGTCGAAGCCACACGAAGCCCCTGGTGGAACATGTTCTCGCCAAAGATCAAAGTTCATACCAGGGGCTTCGCGCGGACGATTGTGTCACGCACGCCAGCGCGCTCGACATGCGGCGCACGACCGTGACCTTCCTGGCCGGGCTGCTGGAGGCCGAGCGCGCACGGCGCGGCACACGTACCGATACCCGGGCGCTGACCTGCTTAGTCGTTGGCCTCCTGCTCCCACGTACTCGCCCACACCAGGTCCAACGGCAACGCGACCAGCGCAGGCCCATGGCCAGGATTGAGCCACACCCGAAGCGGCTTGACCCGCTTGTTCGGCAACCCCCACGCACGCAACCGACGCCGCTCAGCAGCCTCCCACCGAGGCGTCAGCAACCGATGCGTCACATAACCCTCAGGACGCCGGTGCGCCTTGGCCGCATACGGATTCAACGGCCCGTCCACATCCACCAACAACACCGGCCGCACCCAACCCACCTCCCCTCGTATCCGGGCACGCTACCGGCCAACGCCGCGACGACCCAGCGAAACATCCGGCTCGCCGATGTCACCGACACCACGAATTCACGGCTTGTAAACGGACCCACCGCGCTGGCTCCGAGCCGTCACGGGCAAGCGATCGCCCGGGCGCGCCACAACCGCCGCCCGAACCAGGTCGGCAGCGTTGCGGCGCCCGCGTAGCCGTTGACGGCTGGCGGTTCGTCATCATGTACGTGTGACATCCGACGTTGTGTTCTTCATCGCTCCCGACGACGACACTGCCGCAGCGACGCGGCTCAAGGGCCCGGGGCCGGCGTTCACATCGGTGGTGTGCCACGGCTTCGACCCCGACGATGCGGTCGTCGAATGGGAGATGTACTTCGAGGCCCCGAACGCGAGCCCCCCACCCGTCGAGAGGCTCTACCAACACAGGCAGCCCCGATGGGTTGCTCCCATCCTCAACGACGGCCTCGGGGTGTTCGCCGTCCCAGCCGAGCTGACCAGCGCTCTGGCCAAGGCCGACGCCAGCAGGCTGGTCGAACTCGCCTCACGCTGGAGCGAAAGACTTAGATACTTCGACGGAGATGACATGACCGCCGACGACCCGCAAGCGATCCTGCAGGGTGTCGTTCGCCTCGCTGCCACCGTCGTCAATCACGGTGGTGGACTTTACTGCTGGCACTACTGACGTTTGCGGGCGCCCAGCCGACACCATGTCTCACCCGGGACCCCGCCCGGCACCGCAACAAGATCGCCGACTGAGCCAAGTTCAGAGAGCCGCACCAGCAGAAGCTCCGCCAGCACCCGCTCCTCGCCGTCCCTGCTCCTCGGCAACGCCTTGGACCGCAGGGCCAATGCGACCGATAGCCGGGATGACCTGCACCGCGCCGTTGAAGCGCATGAAGCGGCTGCGGATGCTCTCACCGAGCACGACCCGAGCGAGGCGACCGTGAGATGCAACCTCGGCATGGCGTTGCAACACCGCTATGAGCGCGCAGGTTCGCGCACGGACCTGGCTGAGGCGATCAGTCAGCACCGCCGGGCGTTGAAGCTGACCTTGACGGAGAAAGACATTCAGTACCCGGTGCGCACCGAAGGCCTTGCAAATGCGCTGATGTCCCTCTTCGAGAGCCGGGAGGATCCCGAGGCCCTCGCCGAGGCCATTGAGCTGCGCCGTGCCACGCTTGAGCTACTGCCCGGTGATCCGATGTGGAAAGGGTGCCAGGCGAACCTCGCGGGCAGCCTGTTTCGGCGCTACAAGCGCACTGGGGATACCGACAGCCTCGCTGACGCCGAGCGGTTGATGCGCGAGGTCGTCGAGGAGATCGATGCGCGCGACCGCATTGTCCGTTCTCACCCGATCTGCCGATTCTCGGCGATCATGCTCGGCGGTCTGGGGTTTCTCGGCGATGTTGCGAGTAAGGGCTGCAGACGGAGGGGGTCGGTCGAGCGCCTGGATCATGTCTGCGGTCCCCGGGCTGCGCGTGGGGGTGACGGGTTGACGTCGGGTCCCGACCCGGCTTATTGTCAACGCATCGGTTGATTAAAGGATTGGTTGATCAAACTGATGGTTGACTATGAGGCGGTGCTGGGACCCGAGGCGGTCCTCGACCGGGCCTTCGCGGCCCTGGGCGACTCGGTGCGCCGCGCGATCGTGGCGCGCCTGTCGCGCGGCGAGGCCACCGTCAACGAGCTGGCCGCGCTGTTCCCGATCACCAAGCAGGCGGTCTCCCGGCACATCGCGGTCCTGCAGGACGCCGGCCTGATCACCCGCAGCCGGGACGGCCAGCGCCGCCCGTGCCACCTGGACCCGGCCGCCCTGGAGGCGCTGACCAGCTGGATCGACGGCTACCGGCTCGCCGCCGAAAGCAGATTCCGCCGGCTCGACGCCGTGCTGGAGACCTTGACGAAGGAGGAAGAACGATGAGCACCCACCCGACGATCATCGCCGCCCCCGAGGGCACCCCGTTCCTGGAGGTGACCCGGGAGTTCGACGCCACTCCGGCCCAGCTGTTCCGCGCGGTCACCGAACCCAAGCTGGTGGCGCAGTGGCTGGGCCCGCGCGACCTTGAGATCGACATCGAGGAGTACGACGCGCGCCCCGGCGGCCGCTACCGCTACACGCACCACGGCGGACACCTCGGCGACCAGCGCGCCTCGTTCCACGGCGTGTTCCACACCGTGCAGCCGGACAAGCTGATCATCCAGACCTTCGAGTACGAGGGCGTCCCCGACGAGGTGGCCCTGGAGATCCACCGGTTCAGCGTGGTCGACGGCCGCACCCGATTGACTCAGCGCGCGGTGTTCCCGTCGCTGGAAACCCGCGAGGGCGCGCTGGCGTCCGGGATGACCGGCGGGATCCAGGACTCGATGAACCGCCTGGCCGAGCTGCTCGAGCGGGGGGTGTGAGCGATGAGCAAGGTCGTGATGGCCGACGCGGTCTCCCTGGACGGCTTCCTCGCCGACGAGCAGGACGGGGTCGGGCCGCTGCACGACTTCTACGTCAACGGCGACACGCCGATCAAGGGCGGGAACGACACGTTCTACGTCCATTTCAAGACCTCGCCCGCGAGCGCGCGCTATCTGGACGCGGCCTGGTCACGCATCGGCGCGATGGTGATCGGGCGCCGGCTGTTCGACACCACCAACGGCTGGAGCGGGGTGCCGGTCGCCGGTGACCGGGTGTTCGTGGTGACACACAGCGTCCCCACCGACTGGGAGTTTTATGGGACGGCGCCGTTCACGTTCGTCACCGATGGCATCCCGAGCGCGATCGCCCAGGCAAAGCAAGTCGCCGGACCGGACCGCGACGTCGCACTCAACGGCGGCGACGTCGGCGGCCAGGCATTCGCGGCCGGCTTGGTGGACGAGCTGGACCTGGCCCTGGTGCCGGTGGTGTTCGGCTCCGGAAAGCGATTCTTCGGCAGTTTCGCCGACGGGCCGGTCCTGCTCGACGATCCCGAGCCGGTCGTGACCGCCGATCGCGTCACGCACCTGCGCTACCGCGTCCGCAAGGGCTGAAGGACGCTTACGACGCCCGCCCGCCCG
>NZ_DASZGI010000110.1:0-18478 GCF_035938995.1 Actinocrinis sp. | reverse complement strand
GCCGGATGTCTCCCGGTCTCGCCTGGTCTCGTCGGTCACTTCGAGTCCCTCTCCCGTGGGCTCATGCGCCCCCAGCGCACGTTTGAGCGTTTGCTCAATCTCGGCGCCGATCGTACCCGAGGCGCCACGGATAAAAAGACGCTGCTCGCGCGCCTTGCGTTCCATCCTAATGCGGTGAATTCGGGGCACGATCCGCCTTTCGTGCCCGTGCGGGTGATTGGCGTATCGGGATGTGGCAGAACGTGCAGAGGGTGTCGGCGAAGCGCAGGCCCGGATCGGTGAGCTCCATCCGGGCCTGCGAGCGTTGTGCTGCTACATGTGCGCGAGTACGTAAGACGCCTCCGGGCCAGCGAACTGCGCGCCGAAGCCAGAGTCGATCACGACGCAGCCGATTGCGATGTCCCGGGACGGGTCATACACGACGATCCAACCGTTGTTCTTCTTGTCCTTGTTGGCGTCCGCTTCTGCGGTTCCCGTCTTGGCATAAAGTGTGCGACCCACGGAGTCGAATACGCCCGCAGCGGTGCCTTCGGTGACCACGGCACGCATCATCTGCTTAAGCGCAGCGTCCGTACCTGAGGGCAGCGGTGTGGCTGTGGCCTTGGTCACGCTGCTCACCAGATAAGGCTGGTTGAACTGGCCGGTGCCCACGGTCGCCACCACCGAGGCCATCGCCAGCGGGTTGGCCTCCACCTGACCCTGACCGAAGTTCTCCTGCGCCAGCTCGGAGCCCACCGAGTCGCCGGGCATGCCGAAGTAGGCGTTCGCGCCCAGGCCGATGTCCCACTTGAGGCCGAGCCCGAAATACGACGAGGCGGTCGAGGCCAGCTTGCCGCCTTCGAGCTGCGAGTAGAACGGCGTGAACGCGTTGTTGCAGGAGTCGGCGAAGTCCTTGAGGAACGGGGTGCCGGCGGGCTCCGACTCCTCAGGCGTTCCGGGGCCGTTCGTCGCGTTGTGGAAGGTGATGCCATCCACAGTGAAGGTGGGCGGGCAGGCCACCGGCGTGCTGACCGACACGTCGCCGTGGTTGAGCAGCGCGGCGCTAGTGACGATCTTGAAGGTAGAGCCGGGGGCGAGCGTACCGGTCAGCGCGGTATCGGGGTTCCCCGCGCTGTTCGCCACCGCCAGGATCGCGCCGGTCGACGCGCGCAGCACGACCATCGAGCTCCGCGGGTTCATCCCCACGGCGCTCTCGGCCAGCGCTTCGAGCGAAGGGCTGATGGTGGTCTTCAGCAGGGTGGCGTTCACAGGCTGCTGCAGCGTCATCGTGGTGCCCGAGACCGCGGTGCCCGACGCGTCCGTGATCTCGATCGCGACGCCCGCCGTGCCCTGCCCCGTCGGCGCTTTCTTGGTCATCGCCGCCGCTATGTTTCGCAGCGCCGCGTCCGAAGCACCCGAAAGGTTGTCCCCAGAGGCGTCCACGATCTTGCCCGCACCCGGCGGCACCGCGACCACGGCGAGCTTCTCACCGTCCGCCAGCTTCGGCGCGAGGATCGAGGCGGACCACTTCACCGACCAGCCGTCGGACTGCTTATAGGCCGTCAGATTCGAGGTGTAGTTCCACGGGAGCGTCATCGTCTGCCCGGCTTGCCCAGCCTGCGCCGCCGGCGACGGCGAAGCTGTGCCGGACGTCGCCGGCGCCAGCGACGCGGTATTGACGGACACGCTGGCGGCCACCGTGAAGGGCACGGTGCCGGACGGCAAAACGGAGCCGGTCGCTGCACCCGTGTTCGAACCCGCCGCCGAACTCGACGCCGTGGACGGCGAGCCGCTGGCACCGCTCGTGGTCGGCGATGCTCCGGCGACGACGGCGGGCTGCGGGGTCACGGTCAGCGCACTGATGTTCAGGCTGCTCTTGTACGAGGTCAGCGCGGCCAGCGCAGCGGTCGGATTGTCGGTGTATTTCGCCGCCTGCTCCAGATTTCCCGACTGCCACGCGGTGAGGAACGCGGCACCGGTCTGCTCAGCAGCCGTGGCCGGGTCGCTGCTCGTGGGCTGGAAGCTGGTGTGAGTCGGCGTGGGCGATGCTGCACCTGCGTTCGCGGATGAGTTGTGCCCCGCGCCACCTCCGCCGCCGCTCAGCGCCACGTAACCGATCAGCGCCAGCACAGCGACGCCGGCAACCGCGCCGCCGGCGATGAGCGGCATGCGACGGCTAGACGGCCCGCGGCGGTCATGAGGATGCGGGACGTACTCGGGATAAGGAGCCGGAGCGCCCTGCTCCTGGCTGATATCAATGCCCTGCGTCTGCTCGAAAGGCCGCTGCTGCGTGGTGCTCTGCGGCTGGCCGAACGCCGGCTGCTGCCCATAGCCCCGTGGCGGTTGACCGCCTCCCTGCGCCTGCGGCCCTACCCCGTACTGCCCCCACACATCATTCGCCTGCCCCTGAGGCATTGGCGGCCGCTGATGCGGCAGAGATATCTGCTGCTGCGGCATCTGATACTGAGGCAGCTGCTGATTGGGTATCGGCTGCTGAGGCGCGTTTTGCTGTCCCTGGCCCGACGGCACGCCGTCGTCCTCCCGGAACCAACCCTCATAGGGTGGACGGTCGTCGGACATCCTTCTTGTTCCCCTCCCAATTCGGCTTTGGGTCCCCGCCACGTGAAGACGCGTTGCCGACCCCGCCCGTTGCCCCCGTAGACCGATCTGTGACAACAGCGTGACGGACGGCCCGGAATCACCAGGAGCCCGGGCCGCCTTCGCAGGCGGCCCGGGCTCCTACCGGTGGAGCGGACGACGGGAATCGAACCCGCGTAGCCAGTTTGGAAGACTGGGGCTCTACCATTGAGCTACGTCCGCAAGTGCCGCCTTATCTTGCCACACCGCGGACTGAGGCAGCACACGCGTTACCCCGATCCGGCGCACACGCCTCCGAGCGCTGGCGTATCCCCGGTGCGAGCATCGCCGTCCAACCTGTACGCTTCCCTCGATCAGCCAACGGGGTGTGGCGCAGCTTGGTAGCGCGTCCGCTTTGGGAGCGGAAGGCCGTGGGTTCAAATCCCGCCACCCCGACTGCTCGGATCCCGCACTGCCGGGGTCGCTGCCACGACGCTTTTCGGGCGGGTGTCCCGAAGTGCCGGGCGGGCTGTCTTGAAGTGCACTTTTATTACTCGGCCCGGCAGCGCACGGTACGATACCGAGCGCAGGCGCGACGCGGCGTTCCCTGAGGGTGCCCGCCGTCGTGAAGAAGCCCTGGCCCGCCCGCGGAGCACCTCCCGCGGATCAGCGCCGGGCGGGCGCGGCGCCCGCGATCTTAAGAAGAAGCCCCAGCGAGGAGACCACTGCTGTGAAGAGCGCCGTCGAGACCTTGGACCCCACCCGGGTCCGGCTCACCGTCGAGGTTCCCTTCGCCGAGCTCAAGCCCAGCCTCGACACGGCGTACAAGAAGATCGCCGACCAGGTGACCGTGCCGGGCTTCCGCAAGGGCAAGGTGCCGCCCCGCGTCATCGACCAGCGGATCGGCCGCGGCGCGGTGCTCGAGGAGGCGATCAACGAAGCGCTGCCCGACCTGTACGGCAAGGCCGTCCAGGAGAACAAGCTCGAGGTGGTCGGCCGCCCCGAGGTCGAGGTCACCGAGTTCGCCGACGGCGAGCAGCTGAAGTTCACCGCCGAGGTGGACGTGCGCCCCGAGTTCGACCTGCCCGACTACAAGGGCGTCGAGGTCGAGGTGGACGACGTCGAGGTCCCCGACTCCGACGTGGACGAGCAGGTCGAGGCGCTGCGCAAGCGTTTCGGCACGCTCACCGGAGTCGAGCGGGCGGTGGAGACCGGCGACTATGTCACCCTCGACCTGGTCGCCACCATCGACGGCGAGACCCTCGAGGACGGCACCGCCGCCGGCATCTCCTACGAGGTCGGCTCGAACAACATGGTCGACGGCCTGGACGAGGCCATCGCCGGCAAGAGCGCCGGGGAGTCCGCCGAGTTCGTCTCCAAGCTGGTCGGCGGCTCGCACGCGGGCGAGGAGGCCGACATCAAGGTCGACGTCACCGCGGTCAAGGCCCGCGAGCTGCCCCCGCTGGACGACGACTTCGCCCAGCTGGCCAGCGAGTTCGACACCCTGGAGGAGCTGCGCGACGACATCCGCGCGCGGCTGACCCGGGCCAAGACCTTCGAGCAGGGCGCCCAGGCGCGGGACAAGGTGCTCGAGGCGGTGCTCGGCCAGACCGACTTCCCGCTGCCGGTCAAGGCCGTGGAGTCCGAGATCGCCTGGCGCAACGAGCAGCTCGACCAGCAGATCAAGGCGGCCGGGCTGACCCGCGAGGGCTTCCTGCGGCTCCAGGACCAGGACGCCGAGGCGTTCGCCGCGGAGCAGGAGAAGCAGGTGCGCGACGGCATGAAGGCCCAGTTCGTGCTGGATCGGCTCGCCGACTCCGAGGAGCTGAGCGTCAACCAGGCGGAGCTGACCCAGCACGTGATCCAGCGGGCGTCCAACTCCGGGATGACCCCGGATCAGTTCGCGAAGTCCGTGGCCGATTCCGGCCAGATCTCGGCGCTCGTCGGCGAGGTGCGCCGGGGCAAGGCGCTCCAGCTGATCCTGGATAACGCGCAGATCAAGGACGCCTCGGGCAACACCGTGGACCTGTCCGCGCTCAGCACCCCGGCCCTCGAAGACGGCCCCGACGCCTTCGGCCGCAACCCCGGTGAAGAGCACTACGGACACGAACACGCCTAGAACTTTCTGCGGCGGCTACGCCTAGAGCGAACAAGCGGCCCTAATCCGTCGACCTGTTGGTGAGACGGGTTAGGGTCGCTTTGAGTAGACGAGTCTTCCGACGCGAGACAGGTGGATGACGTGACGAATCCTTACCCGGGCGGTGCGCACCGGATGGCGTCTTTCGACGGGCCTCTCGGCCTGAACGACCAGGTGTTCAACCGGCTATTACGCAACCGCATCGTCTTCCTCGGCGCGATGGTCGACGACGACATCGCCAATACCCTGTGCGCCCAGCTGCTCCTGCTGAACGCGGAGGACCCGGAGAAGGACATCTGGTTCTACATTAACTCGCCCGGCGGCTCGGTCACCGCGGGTCTGGCGATCTACGACACGATGCAGCTGATCAGCAACAACGTCGCCACCGTGGCGCTGGGCATGGCCGCCTCGATGGGCCAGTTCCTGCTCACCGCGGGCGCCGCGGGCATGCGGTACGCCCTGCCCAACGCGGAGATCCTGCTGCACCAGGGCTCGGCCGGCCTCGGCGGCTCGGCTTCCGACATCAAGATCCAGGCCGAGCGGCTGCTGCGCAGCAAGCGCCGGATGATCGAGCTGACCTCGCTGCACACCGGCCAGACGCAGGCGAAGGTGGAGAAGGACTCGGACCGCGACCACTGGTTCTCCGCCGAGGAGGCCAAGGAGTACGGCCTGATCGACAAGATCTTCACCACCGCCGAGCACTCCGGCCCGAACGCCTGACCGCCCGCGCACGAGACGAGGAATCAGCCACCATGTCCGCACACCTCTCGGCCGGGCTGCGCCACGAGGCCCGCTACGTCCTGCCCCACTTCATCGAGCGCACCAGCCAGGGCATCCGCGAGTACGACCCGTACGCCAAGCTGTTCGAGGAGCGCATCATCTTCCTCGGCGTTCAGATCGACGACGCCTCCGCCAACGACGTGATGGCCCAGCTGATCACGCTGGAGTCGATGGACCCGGACCGCGACATCATCATGTACATCAACTCGCCCGGCGGATCGTTCACCGCGCTGACCGCCATCTACGACACGATGCAGTTCGTGAAGCCGGACGTGCAGACCGTCTGCATCGGCCAGGCCGCCTCGGCCGCCGCGGTGCTCCTCGCAGCGGGCACGAAGGGCAAGCGCCTGGCTCTGCCGAACTCCAGGATCCTGATCCACCAGCCCTACACCGAGACCGGCCGCGCCGACCTCAACGACCTGGAGATCCAGGCCAACGAGATCCTGCGGATGCGCGCCCTGCTCGAGTTCATGCTGGCCAAGCACAGCGGCCGCACCGAGGAGCAGGTGCGCGAAGACATCGAGCGGGACAAGATTCTGACGGCGACTCAGGCGGTCGAGTACGGGCTGATCGACCAGGTCATCACCAGCCGCGCGGAAGGCATGGCGCGCGAGGCGCGCTGAGCCGTCGACCGCGCACTCCCCGGGCGCATGCCAGCGCCCCGGGGCAGGCCGGTCGCCGCCATTGCGCGTCGGCCTGCCCCCGTTCCAGCCCTGAAAGCGGTACCTTCTTGAGTGAGGGCTTTTTCGGCCCCGCCGGACGGCACCGCCGGCGTCGAGGCGAAGGAGATCCACCCCGTGGCACGCATCGGTGAGGGCGACCTGCTCAAGTGCTCCTTTTGCGGGAAGAGCCAGAAGCAGGTCAAGAAGCTGATCGCCGGTCCCGGCGTGTACATCTGCGACGAGTGCATCGATCTGTGCAACGAGATCATCGAGGAGGAGCTGGCCGGCTCGGCCGAGCACCGGTGGTCTGAGCTGCCCAAGCCGCGGGAGATCTACGACTTCCTGGACCAGTACGTGATCGGGCAGGACGCCGCGAAGAAGGCGCTGTCCGTGGCGGTCTACAACCACTACAAGCGGGTCCAGGCGGGTGACACCGGGCGCGCCTCGCGGGACGAGGCGGTGGAGCTGGCCAAGTCGAACATCCTGCTGCTCGGCCCGACCGGCTCCGGCAAGACCTTTCTCGCCCAGACGCTCGCACGCATGCTCGACGTCCCGTTCGCCATCGCCGACGCCACCGCGCTCACCGAGGCGGGTTACGTCGGCGAGGACGTGGAGAACATCCTGCTGCGCCTGATCCAGGCCGCCGACTTCGACGTGAAGAAGGCGGAGACCGGGATCATCTACATCGACGAGGTCGACAAGATCGCCCGCAAGAGCGAGAACCCGTCGATCACCCGCGACGTCTCCGGCGAGGGCGTGCAGCAGGCGCTGCTGAAGATATTGGAGGGCACGATCGCGGCGGTGCCCCCGCAGGGCGGCCGCAAGCACCCGCACCAGGAGTTCATCCAGATCGACACCACGAACGTGCTGTTCATCGTGGGCGGCGCGTTCGCCGGGCTGGAGCGGATCATCCAGGGCCGGGTCGGCAAGCAGGGCATCGGCTTCGGCGCCCAGCTGCGCAGCCGGGCCGAGCTGGACTCGCCGGACGTGTTCGGCGAGGTCATGCCGGAGGACCTGATCAAGTTCGGGATGATCCCGGAGTTCATCGGCCGGCTCCCGGTGATCACCACGGTGGAGAACCTGGACCGCGAGTCGCTGCGGCGCATCCTGGTCGAGCCGAAGAACGCGCTGATCCGCCAGTACCAGCACCTGATGGCGCTGGACGGGGTCGAGCTGGAGTTCTCCGACGACGCGGTGGAGGCCATCGCGGACCTGGCGATCCTGCGCGGCACCGGCGCACGCGGCCTGCGCGCGATCATGGAAGAGGTGCTCCTGTCGGTCATGTACGAGGTGCCCTCGCGCCGCGACGTGGCCCAGGTGCTCATCACCGCCGAGTCGGTGAAGGAGCACGCGAACCCGACCCTGATTCCGCGCGACTCGCGCCGCCCCGCGCAGACCCACACGCCGCGCGAGAAGTCCGCGTAGCACGACAGGCCGCCGGCGAAGGTCCGGCGGCCTCTTCGTCCGGCTGCCGTCCCCCCGGCGCGAAAGTCCGTCACCTCGCCACTGAGTTATCCACAGATCCCTGCTCCCGCTCGCAAATCGTTCGGGGCGCGCCTCCGCGATCCGTAGAATCGAGGCGTGACCGAATCGACTTCCCCCCCGAGCCAGGGCGCCCCCGCGGACGCCGCCGCCACCCTGCCGCCGCAGTATGCGCCCGCGCAGGTCGAGGGGAAGCTGTACGAGCGCTGGGTAGCCGCCGGCTACTTCGAGGCGGACGCCAAGAGCGACCGGCCCGCGCACACCATCGTGATCCCGCCGCCGAACGTGACCGGCTCGCTGCATATCGGCCACGCCCTCGACATGACGCTGCAGGACGCGATCACCCGCCGCAAGCGGATGCAGGGCTATGAGACGCTCTGGCTGCCCGGGATGGACCACGCGGGCATCGCCACCCAGAATGCGGTGGAGAAGGCGCTCGGCCAGGAAGGCCTGTCCCGGCACGATCTGGGCCGTGAGGCCTTTGTGGAGCGGGCCTGGCAGTGGAAGGCCGAGTACGGCGGCCGCATCCTGAACCAGATCCGGCGGCTGGGCGCGTCGGTGGACTGGACCCGCGAGCGGTTCACCCTCGACGCGGGGCTCTCCCGGGCCGTGCAGACCGTCTTCAAGGCGATGTACGACGACGGCCTGATCTACCGCGCCGAGCGGATCATCAACTGGTGCCCGCGCTGCATGACCGCCCTGTCCGACATCGAGGTGGACCACCACGAGGACGAGGGCGAGCTCGTGTCGATCCGCTACGGCGACGGCGCGAACGCCATCGTGGTGGCCACCACCCGGGCCGAGACGATGCTGGGCGACACCGCGGTGGCCGTGCACCCCGACGACGCGCGCTACCGGCACCTCGTGGGCACCGAGGTGGAGATCCCGTTCACCGGGCGCCGGGTGCCGATCGTGGCCGACCCGCACGTGGACCCCGAGTTCGGGACCGGCGCGGTGAAGGTGACCCCGGCGCACGACCCGAACGACTTCGAGATCGGCCAGCGGCACGGCCTGCCGTCACTGCTGATCATGGACGAGCGCGGAGTGATCACCGCGCACGGGCCCTTTGAGGGCCTGGACCGGTTCGAGGCGCGTCCGGCGGTGGTGCGGGCGCTGCGCGAGGAGGGCCGGATCGTCGCGGAGAAGCGCCCATACCTGCACGCGGTGGGCCACTGCTCGCGCTGCGACACCGTGGTGGAGCCGCGCCTGTCGCTGCAGTGGTGGGTGCGCGTGTCGCCGCTGGCGGCCGAGGCCTCCGCCGCCGTGCGGGACGGCCGGGTGCGCATCCATCCGCAGGAGATGGAGCCGCGGTACTTCCAGTGGACGGACAACCTGCTGGACTGGTGCATTTCCCGGCAGCTGTGGTGGGGCCACCGGATCCCGGTGTGGTACGGGCCGAACGGCGAGACGGTATGCGTGGGGCCGGAGGAGGAGACTCCGGGCGAGGGCTGGACCCAGGATCCCGACGTGCTCGACACCTGGTTCTCCTCCGGGCTGTGGCCGTTCTCCACCATGGGCTGGCCGGACGACACCGAGGACCTGCGCAAGTTCTATCCGACCACCGTGCTGGTGACCGGCTATGACATCCTGTTCTTCTGGGTCGTGCGGATGATGATGTTCGGTCTGTACGCGATGAAGGAGCGGGGGCCGCAGGAGTCTGTGCCCTTCCGCACCGTGTCGCTGCACGGGTTGGTGCGGGACAAGTTCGGCAAGAAGATGTCGAAGTCCCGCGGCAACGGCGTGGACCCGTTGGAGTGGATGGACAACTACGGCTCCGACGCGGTGCGCTTCACCCTGGCCCGCGGCGCGAATCCGGGCGCCGACCTGGCCACCAGCGAGGAGTGGGCGCAGGGCTCGCGCAACTTCTGCAACAAGATCTGGAACGCGACCCGCTTCGCGTTGATGAACGGCGCTGCGCCGGCCCCGCCGCCCGCGCGGGAGCGCCTGTCCGCGGTGGATCGCTGGATCCTGTCGCGGCTGACCACGGTGACCGCCGAGGTCGACGCGTATATGGAGGACTACCAGCACGCGAAGGCATGCGAGGCGCTGTACCACTTCGCCTGGGACGAGGTGTTCGACTGGTACGTGGAGCTGGCCAAGGGGCCGCTCGCGCGCGGCGGCGACGAGGCCGAGGCCACGCGCGCGGTGCTGGGACACGTGTTGGACGTGACACTGCGGCTGCTGCACCCGTACATCCCGTACGTGACCGAGGAACTGTGGACCGCGCTCACCGGTCAGGAGTCGGTGGTGATCGCGGCCTGGCCGATCGCCGACGAGAACCTCCGCGACCCGGAGGCCGAGGCGGAGATCCTGGCGCTCCAGGAGGCCGTGACCGAGGTGCGCCGGTTCAGAGCGGATCAGGGCTTGAAGGTGGGCCAAAGGGTGGCGGCCAGGCTGGCGCTGTCCGGAGCCCTCGCCAAGCACGAGGCGGAGATCCGGGCCCTAGCGCGCCTGACCGAGCCGGACGGAGAAGGAAGCTTCCAGGCGACCGCGGCGCTCCAAACAGCGCAGGCGACGGTGGAGCTGGACCTGTCCGGCGCGATCGACGTCAAGGCCGAGCGAGCGCGCCTGACCAAGGACCGAGAGGCAGCACGCAAGGAGATCGAAAGCGCGGAGGCGAAGCTCGCCAACGCCGGCTTCCTGGCAAAGGCGCCCGAGCCAGTGGTCGCGAAGATCCGCACCCGCCTCGCCGGCGCCCAAGCCGACCTCGCCCGGATCACCACCCAACTGGAAGCGCTTCCGGCAGCGGAGTAGGCGTTCCGCGGGGGCGCGGGCGGCGGGCGCAGCAGCACGACAGGCAGCGCAGCGACAGGACTGGCGGTTACGCCTTGGCTTGGTGCTGGCAGCGGCCATGGGTGGCGCCGTCGACCACGGCTTAACTGGCTGCGCTCCCGGCAGCCGAGTAGAGGCGTGTCCGCGGGCGCGCCGGTGTTGGGCGCAGCAGCACGACAGGCAGCGCAGCGTCAGGATCGGCGGCGCAGCGGCGCGACCGGCGGTCACGTCGTGGTTCGGCGTCGGCCGCGGTCGTGGGTGACGCTGTCGACCATGGCCCAACTGGCTGCGCTCCTGGCAGTGGGTTAGGCGTATCCGCGGGGCGCGGGTGGCGGGCGCAGCAGTACGACGGGCGGCGCAATGACAGGGCCGGCGGCGCAGCGGCGCGACCGGCGGCTACGCCGTGGTTCGGCGCCGGTAGCGGTTATGGGTGGTGCGGTCGACCGTGGCTCAACTGGCTGCGCTCCTGCAGCCGAGTAGGTGTGGGGCAGCATCGCGACTGGCTGTGCCGAGTTCAGTCTCGGCACAGCCGGTGGTCGCGGTCGATGGGGAGTCGTTGGTTGGCTCAACTGGACGTGCTCGGGGCGCTGAGCAGACGCGGGCGCGGCGGCACGCACTACTAGCCGTGCCGAGTCTCTGGCGGTGCCGAGTTTCTGGCGGTGCTGAGTTTCTGGCGGTGCTGAGTTCCGGCGCTGTCCAGTTTCCGGCCGCTGTCGAGCTTCTTCTCTGCGCGGTCGGTGATCGGTACGGTCGGTGGTCGCGGTTGGCTGCCGTGCCCTCAGCTGGCTTAGCTCGTCAGGGATCGCCGGAAACGTTGCCGGAACCTCGGCGTCATCTTCGATGCCGCCCCGCGTGACCCTCCATGCCGCCCTGCACCACCCCCAATGCCCGCGTCCCGCTCGGCCGTTCGCGTGTTGTTTGCGGCCGGGACGGATGCGGAGCGTGTCCGGGTTCTGCGCTGATCCGCTGCGCGCGGGTTGCGATCTTCGCGACTCGTGCGGACACTTGTCCTATATACGCTGCGCTCAGGGTGGTTTTCGGGCCCGCGGTGATCTGCTCCAGAACCTTGGCTTCACCAAACGGCCCATCAGAGTGCCCAGTCGGCGTGACGCCCAAACCTTCGGCGGTCACGAACGGCATCTCGGATTTGACCCTGGCACCGGATGGTGAGACGCTAGAAGCCCGCGCACCTGTCGTTTTTACTGTGAGGATGTCGGTAGGCAGCCGTGTTTGCACGGTCCGCGCTCGGGCTGGCTTCAGCGGTTTTCCGGCCACGCTCCAGCGCCCGGCCGGGCACCCCAAGCTCCCGCCGAATCCCCGCCCCGCAGTGCGACTCGGAGCGCGCAATGACCTCACGTGACACGGCGGCTAAGAAGCCGTGTCGGTCACTCAGCGTGGAGGACCTTGGAATGGCTAAGGCGCTACTCGGACACCTCGGGGGGACAGACCCGCGGATTGTCGGCGAGATGCGGCGGTTGCAGCAGCGTGTACGCGACCTCGAAGATCAGCTTAATCGTGTGAAGGCTGAGAACGACACGCTTGCGGCAGCGGCTCACACCGCATCGTTCGACCCCGACCTGTTCGCCGCCACTGTTGCCGAGCGGGAGCCCGCGCTGACCTGACCCGCCTGGACGGGCGGGCTGCCAGGTCGCAGGACGGCGGAACCCGAAAAACGCGAAGGGACGCGATCCGCGTCCCTTCTTCGTTTGTTCGCGGCGGCACCTTTTGCGTCCTTGCGTCTGCTTGCCTCGTCTGGCCTCTTCTGCTCTCGTCTGTGCGCCCTTGTCTCTCGAGCACCCGGATCAACCGAGAGGCACGGGGGTTCCCGGTTTCGCGCGGTTGCCGCGCGGTACTACTTTCCGCTGCTTGTGTCCCGAGTCGGCCGTCCGCGCCACCCCTCCAGGTACGCTCTAGGGATACGCAACACATCTGTGTCCGGCCGCTAGGAATCCGACGACGTGTATCTGAAGAGCATGACCCTGCGGGGATTCAAGTCGTTCGCGTCGGCCACGACCCTGCGCTTCGAGCCGGGGATCACCTGTGTCGTCGGTCCGAACGGCTCGGGCAAGTCCAACGTCGTGGACGCCCTCGCCTGGGTGATGGGGGAGCAGGGCGCCAAGTCGCTGCGCGGCGGCAAGATGGAGGACGTGATCTTCGCGGGCACCTCGGGCCGCCCGCCGCTCGGCCGGGCCGAGGTCACCCTCACCATCGACAACACCGACGGCGCCTTGCCGATCGACTACACCGAGGTCACCATCTCGCGGATCATGTTCCGCAACGGCGGCTCCGAGTACGCGATCAACGGCTCGTCCTGCCGCCTGCTCGACATCCAGGAACTGCTCTCCGACTCCGGCATCGGCCGCGAGATGCACGTGATCGTCGGACAGGGCCAGCTCGACGCTGTCCTGCAGGCCGGTCCCGAGGAGCGCCGCGCCTTCGTCGAGGAGGCCGCCGGCGTGCTCAAGCACCGCAAGCGCAAGGAAAAGGCGCTGCGCAAGCTCGACGCGATGCAGGCCAACCTGACCCGGATCACCGACCTGACCACCGAGCTGCGCCGCCAGCTCAAGCCCCTGGGACGCCAGGCCGAGGTGGCTCGCCGCGCCGCCGTCATCCAGGCCGACCTGCGCGACGCCCGGCTGCGCCTGCTGGCCGATGATCTGACCGGTCTGCGCGCCGCGTACGAGAAGGAGACCGCCGACGACACGGCGATCCGCGTCCTGCGCGCCGAGCTCGAACGCGAGTACGCCCAGTGCCAGGCCAAGGAGACCGAGCTCGAGCACGAGGTCCAGGAGCTGGTCCCGCATCTGGCGGCGGCTCAGGAGGCGTGGTACCGCCTCTCCTCCCTGCGCGAGCGGCTGCGCGGCACGGCCTCGCTCGCCGGGGAGCGGGTGCGCAACCTCGGCCAGCTCGCTCAGGGCGAGGACCCCGCGGAGCGACGCGGCCGGGATCCGGAGGACATGCAGCGCGAGGCCGCGCGCATCCGCGAACAGGAAGAGGCGCTGGCCGAGGAGATCGCCCAGGCCCAGGATGTACTCGCCGAGGCGGTGAACCGCCGGGGCGAGGCCGAAGCCGCCCTCGCCACCGAGGAGAAGCGCCTGGCCGCCGCCGTCCGCTCGGCCGCCGACCGTCGGGAGAATCTGGCGAAGCTGGCCGGACGGGTCGGCGCGGTCAAGTCCAGGGCGGGCGCCGCGGACGCCGAAATCGGCCGCATCGCCGCCGCGCACGACGATGCGCGGGAGCGGGCCGCCGCCGTCCAGCGCGAGTACGACCTGCTCAAGGCCGACGTCGAGGACATCGACGGCGGCGAGGGCCTGGACGCCGAGGTCGAGGCGGCCACCGAGGCGGTCGCCACCGCCGAGGACCGGCTGACCTCCCTGCGCGCCGCCGAACGCGACGCCGAGCGGGAGCGGGCCGCCCTCGCCGCCCGCAAGGAAGCGCTCGAACTCGGCCTCAACCGCAAGGACGGCGCCGGCGCGCTGCTCGCCGCCACCGACCGGCTCTCCGGGCTGCTCGGCTCCATCGCCGCGATACTGACGGTCGCTCAGGGCGCCGAGGCCGCGGTGGCCGCGGCGCTCGGGCTGGCCGCCGACGCGGTCGCCGTCTCCTCCCCGGACAGCGCGGTCAACGCCATCCGGCTGCTGAAGTCCGAAGACAAGGGACGCGCGGCGATCCTGGTCGGTGGAGCTCCCGAGGACGACCGCCTCGCCTCCTGGCCCGACCTGCCGCCGTACGCCAAGTACGCGGTCGAGTTGGTGACCGTGCCGGACGAGATGCGCGCCTCGCTGCGCCGGCTGCTGCGCGGCGTGGCGATAGTGGACGACCTCGGCGAGGCCTCGTCGCTGATCGCTGCACACCCCGACCTGGTGGCCGTCACCCGCGACGGCGACGTGCTCAGCCGGCATCTCGCGCAGGGCGGCTCCTCCTCGGCGCCGTCGCTACTCGAGGTCCAGGCCGCCGTCGATGAGGCGGCCGAGAAGCTCCTGGGCGCCGGCGAGCGCGCCCGCAGGCTGCGCGGTGAGCTCGAGGAGGCCACCGAACAGCAGCGGACCGCGAAGCAGACCCTTGACGGCCTGCTCGCCCAGCGCCGCGCCGCCGACGCCCAGAAAGCCTCCGTCGCCCAGCAGCTCGGCCGGCTCGGCGGCCAGGCCCGCGCCGCCCTCGGCGAGGTCGAGCGCTACGCCAAGGCCCTCGAAGCCGCTCAGGGCGCCCAAGAGAAGGACCTCCAGGCGCTGGCCGACCTCGAGATGCAGCACGAGGAGGCGGTTGCCGTCGCCGAGGCCCTGGAGGAGGACTTCGACCTGGCCCCGGACGGCCGCGCCGAGCTGTCCGCCGAAGCCACCGCCGCCCGCGCTGCCGAAATGGAGGCGCGGCTGGCCGTGCGCACCGGGGAGGAGCGCGCCCGCTCGCTGGCCGGACGCGCCGACGCGCTCGACCGCGCCGCAGCGCAGGAGCGCGAAGCCCGGACCCGGGCGGCGCAGCGGCGGGATCGTGCCGCACGGCAGGCGGAGGTCGCCCGCGCCGTGGCCTCCGGCGTCCGCCAGACCCTCGTCTGCCTTGAGGTCTCGCTGAGCCGCGCCGGTATGGAGCGCGAGGCGGCCGAGCGCGACCGGGCCGAGCGCGAGGCGGCGCTTCACGTCGTGCGCGGCCGGGTTCGTGAGCTGACCGGCGAACTGGAGAAGCTGACCGACTCGGTGCACCGCGACGAGGTGGCCCGCGCGGAAAAGCGCATGCGCATCGAACAGCTCGAAGCGCGCGCTATGGAGGAGTTCGGCGTCACCGTCGAGGCGCTGGTCGAGGAGTACGGCCCGGACCGGCCGGTGCCGCCGCCTGCTGCCCAGATCGCAGCGTCGCATCTCGGCGGGGGGGACGACCCCGACGACCCGCGCAACGCCCCGGTGCCCTTCAAGCGTGCCGAGCAGGAGAAGCGGCTGCGCCAGGCCGAGAAGGACTACGCGGCCCTGGGCAAGATCAACCCGCTCGCGCTCGAGGAGTTCGCCGCCCTCGAAGAACGCTACAAGTTCCTCAACGAACAGCTCGAGGACCTCAAAAAGACCCGCACCGACCTGCTCCAGGTGGTCAGGGAGGTGGACGAGCGGGTGCAACAGGTCTTCGCCGAGGCGTACGCCGACACCGCCCGCGAGTTCGAGGGCGTGTTCGCCCGACTGTTCCCGGGCGGCGAGGGCAAGCTCTTCCTGACCGACCCCGAGGACATGCTCACCACCGGCATCGAGGTCGAGGCGCGGCCGCCGGGCAAGAAGGTCAAGCGGCTGTCCCTGCTGTCCGGTGGCGAGCGCTCGCTCACCGCCGTCGCCCTGCTGGTCGCCATCTTCAAGGCGCGCCCCTCGCCGTTCTACGTGATGGACGAGGTCGAGGCGGCGCTCGACGACACCAACCTGCAGCGGCTGATCCGGATCTTCGAGGAGTTGCGCGAGTCCTCGCAGCTGATCGTGATCACCCATCAGAAGCGGACCATGGAGGTTGCCGACGCGCTCTACGGCGTGTCGATGCGCGGCGACGGCATCACCACCGTCATCTCGCAGCGGCTGCGCGACACGGCGGCTGCTTAAGACCGACTCTGCCTAAGACAGACGCTGCTTGAGGCAGATACCTCCTGAGCCCCGGTCTGTTGAGCCACCGGTCCGTTTCGCCCCACATCAGGGTTCTGTGCCTGATTGGGCCGGGCGGCCGCATTCGCTCGCGCATACACCGCCCTGTCGCCGCTGCGGAGTATGCTCCCGGACGCATGCGTTTAGGGAGGATGGCTGCCAGGGGGTTTCGGTGACCGACCATCAGATTGGCGACACCACGCTCGACGGGGATGACGCAGCGGACGGGGACACTGCGGAGGGGTCGGCGTGCCGGCCGCTGCCGGGCGTCGACCCGGCCGCGGTCTCAGCGTTCGTGGCCGCGCTCGATGCGGCGCGCACGACGCTGCTCGAGGTTCCGACGCGGCTGGAAGCGGCCCGCGTACACGACGACGCGTTCGGCAAGCTCATCGACGCGCACAAGGTCCGCGACGCCTATCACGAGCGGCTTCCGGCGACGGAGCGGAACATCACCGAGGCCTGCGAGGTCATCGAACACCTGACCGGTGAGTTCGCCGCGGTACCCGCGCAGCACGATGACGTCGCCTCAGAGGCCGCCTGATGAAGCGTCTGGAGCGTGGGCCTGAAGAAGCGCACGAACACCGTCTGCCTTGGCGCCACCGCTACGACCAGGCGGTGGACGACCCAGAGGCGGCCCGCTGCCAGGTCCGGGAGCGGCTCGACGAGGAGGCGCTTGCCGAACTCGGCCGAAAGCACCTGTCCCACTTCCACATCCCGGCGATCCCGATCCCGGGCATCGGGACGCTGGAGAAGAAACTGATCTTCTA
This sequence comes from Actinocrinis sp., assembly GCF_035938995.1. Lineage (GTDB taxonomy): Bacteria > Actinomycetota > Actinomycetes > Streptomycetales > Catenulisporaceae > DASZGI01. The sequence goes on along the minus strand of NZ_DASZGI010000110.1, from coordinate 1,716 downwards.
CGTCTGCGACCACACCGGCGCGCCGAACCCCTTCCACACGCTCGAACGCGTCACCGGTGACTGTGTGGCGCTCCAGGCGGCCGAACACGTGTGGGCCGACGTCTACCGCGACATCCTGGCGGTCTCCGACGCGCTTCGCGCCTCCGGAGCCCCGCTGCGCGAGAACTGGTCCGGCCTGGAGGCCGAGCGCTTCGCCACGGCGCTGGACGCGTACCTGGAAGGACTCGACGCGCTGGCTGGATCGGTGCGCACCACCTGGGAGTGCATCCGGGCGATCCGCAGCGAGGCGCAACTGGCCGAGGGCACCATCCAGATGCTGATCAACATCATGATCGGCTCGCTCGGCGGGATGCTCGTCGCGGAACTGATGACGGCTGGCACGGTCACCCCGGTCGCGGCCGCCCAGGTGCAGGTGGAACTGGCATACGTGGCCAAGAAGATCGCCTTCATCGGCGGCAAGCTCAACATGGTCCAGTCCGACATCTGCAAGGTTCTCGACGCCGTTCACGGCTTCAAGCGGGTGGAGGCCATGCGCTTTGTGTTCGACGTCGCGCCCGGGGTAACCAGTCTGCTGTAACCGCGCGCCCGAGCACCCTCCACCGCTTGAGAGAATGGCCTCATGGAGACAGTGATCATCGTCATCGCCGCCGTCCTCGCCGTGGTGGTGGTCGGGGCGCTCGTCGGCTACCTGCGCACCACGTCCGGGCGCCGGGTCAAGCCTCAGGTCGAGCAGCCCGAGGCCCAGCGGCCCCCGGTCGAGCAGGCCGCGCCGCCTGCTGTCTCCGCGCCCACTCCCGCGCCGGCGACAACAGCCCCGGCGACAAGGGCCCCGACGCCCGAGGCCCCGGCTGCCCCTGCCCCGCTCCTGCTCGACGTCCCCGAGCCCACGGCCGGCCGCCTCGTGCGCCTGCGCGGTCGGCTGGCCCGCTCCAACAGCGCGGTCGGCAAGGGGCTGCTCACCCTGCTCTCCCGGGACAAGCTCGACGAGGACACCTGGCAGGAGATCGAGGATGTGCTGCTGACCAGCGACGTCGGCGTCGCCCCGACGCAGGAACTGGTCGAGCGGCTGCGCACCCGGGTCCGCGTGCTCGGCTCGCGCACTCCCGACGACCTGCGCGCGCTGCTGCGCGAGGAGCTGATCGCGCTCATCGGCCCGGCCGCCGACCGCACTGTCCACTCGGTGCGCGCCGACGGCGAGGGCCCGGCCGTCGTCCTCGTCGTCGGCGTCAACGGTGTGGGGAAGACCACCACGACCGGCAAGCTGGCCCGGGTCCTGGTCGCCGACGGACGTTCGGTGGTGCTGGGCGCGGCCGACACCTTCCGCGCCGCCGCCGCCGACCAGCTCGAGACCTGGGGCCGGCGGGTCGGCGCGACCACCGTGCGCGGCCCGGAGGGCGCCGACCCCGCGTCCGTCGCGTTCGACGCGGTGAAGAAGGCGAAGGAGACCGGCGTCGACACCGCGCTGATCGACACCGCAGGCCGGTTGCACACCAAGGTCGGCCTGATGGACGAGCTCGGCAAGGTCAAGCGGGTGGTGGAGAAGCACGGCCCGGTCGACGAGGTGCTGCTCGTGTTGGACGCGACGACCGGCCAGAACGGCATGGTGCAGGCGCGGGTCTTCCGCGAGGTGGTCGACATCAGCGGCATCGTGCTGACGAAGCTCGACGGCACCGCGAAGGGCGGCATCGTGATCGCGGTGCAGCGCGAGCTGGGCGT
>NZ_DASZGI010000109.1:0-5581 GCF_035938995.1 Actinocrinis sp. | reverse complement strand
CGCACCGAGGGCAACTGGCGCTCGCACCAGGTCCCCCTGAGCGAAGTGCACGAGAACCCTGCGCACCTCGCCCAACTGGGTGAGTGGCTCGCCTCCTACCGTCCCGAGGACCTGTTCGACGTCGACGGCCGACTGTTTGCGCACCTTGCCGCCCTCGCTCCGGTCGGCGAGCGCCGGATGAGCGCGAACCAGCACGCCAACGGCGGTCTGCTCCTTCGCGATCTGGAGATGCCCGACTTCCGGGAGTACGGCGTCGAGGTCAAGGAACACGGCACCACCTTCTCCGAAGCCACCCGGCTGCTCGGCGTATTCGTCCGCGACGTCATGGCCCGCAACGAACCGCACCGCAACTTCCGCGTCTTCGGCCCGGACGAGACCGCCTCCAACCGCCTCGGCGCAGTCCTGGAGGCCACCGGGCGCACCTGGCTGGCAAAGACAGAGCCCGACGACGACGCCGCGCTCGCCCCCGACGGCCGGGTGATGGAAGCGCTCAGCGAGCATCTGTGCCAAGGCTGGCTCGAGGGCTACCTGCTCACCGGCCGCCACGGGCTGTTCAACTGCTACGAGGCGTTCATCCACATCGTCGACTCGATGTTCAACCAGCACGCCAAGTGGCTCAAGACCACCCGGCAGCTGCCCTGGCGCCGCCCCATCGCCTCGCTGAACTACCTGCTCACCTCGCACGTCTGGCGCCAGGACCACAACGGCTTCTCGCACCAGGACCCGGGCTTCATCGATCACGTGATGAACAAGAAGGCCGAGATCGTCCGGGTCTACCTGCCCCCGGACGCCAACACCCTGCTCTCCGTCGGCGACCACGTCCTGCGCAGCAAGCACTACGTCAACGTCGTCGTGGCCGGCAAGCAGCCGGCCCTGAACTGGCTCTCGATGGACGAAGCGATCGCACACTGCACCCGCGGCATCGGCATCTGGCAGTGGGCCTCCACCGACGCGGGCGCCGAACCGGACCTGGTCATGACCTGCGCCGGGGACGTCCCGACGCTGGAGACCCTGGCCGCGACCGCGATCCTGCGCCAGCGGTTCCCCGAGCTGAAGATCCGCGTGGTGAACGTGGTCGACCTGATGCGCCTCCAGCCGGACAGCGAGCACCCGCACGGCCTGTCCGACCGCGAATTCGACTCCCTGTTCACGACGGACAAGCCGGTGATCTTCGCCTACCACGGCTACCCGTGGCTCATCCACCGGCTGACCTACCGGCGCGCCAACCACGACAACTTCCACGTGCGCGGCTACAAGGAGGAGGGCACCACCACCACGCCCTTCGACATGGTCATGCTCAACGACCTGGACCGCTACCACCTGGTCATCGACGCGATCGACCGGGTCCCGGGCCTCGCCGACCGCGGCGCCCACCTGCGCCAGGAGATGGCCGACGCCCGCCTGCGCGCCCGCGCCTACACCCGCGAGATCGGCGACGACCTCCCCGAGGTCCGCGACTGGGTCTGGCCCTTTGACTCAGTCCACTGAGAGCTGCCCGCACCGTGTTGCGCGCGTAATGCGCGAGCGGGATCGAAGCTGACCTGAGGCCAGGGTGTGTGAAATGACGTAGAACTCCACCTAGCCGGTTGATCGGCAGACTCTGTTGACAGTGTTCGGACATCGAGAGCTGTTCCGCCGAGATGTCGGCACCTTCGTCGGCGTCACCGCTCCAGCGACCGGGCCAGGAAGCGCCGCGTCGACTCACGCACCGGGTCGGCGAACATCTGCTCGGCCGTCCCGTGCTCGGCGATGACGCCGTTCTCCAGGTAGCACACGCGATTCCGCTGCGCGCCGCGCGAAGCCCATCTCGTGCGTGGCCATCAGGAGGGTGAATCCGCGGTCCTTGAGCGGCGCGGGCGCGTGGCAGTGGACGGTCACGGAGCGGGTGGCGATTCCACCCGCGGACCGGCTGGTCAGTCGGTCTCGATGACCTGGTCGTTCCACATTCGGAACATGGTGCACTTGCCGTGTTCGTCGAATGTCACGGTCCAAAGGTTGAGGAAGGTGCCGAGCTCCTTGTACACCCCGGTACCACGGATAGCGGCGGTATCTCCGGTGATCATCAAGGTGGACCACTCGAAGTCCCAGCCGCCTTCCTGCCATGCCGCGCGGCTTTGCCAGCCCGCGATGATCTCTCTGCGACCGATCCAGTCGGTGGCGTAGGGCCATTCGTGGTACTCGGCCTTCGGAGTGAACAGCGCCGTGATGTCCTTGGACGCGTTGGTGCGCCAGGCCTTCACGTACCCGTTGACCCAGGCCTCGACCTGCTGTTGTGTCACCACTGTTGTGTCATCACTGTCTGGATCTTTCCGTGATGGGCTGCGGGTCGGTCACGTCAAGCAGGCCGGTGTGGTCCGGCTCCGGCGACAGGCTCCCAGCCTGGTCCAGGTGTCGCTCGAGAGGAAGGACGCGTCTTCCTGGGTGCGCCACACCTAGGTTCGCTGCGGAGGTCTCCAAGGCCTGGCGCCGTAGAATCGACCGGTGAGCGGTTACGAGTTGGGCGAGTTCCTGCGCGTGCGTCGCTCTCGGCTGACGCCTGCGGACGTGGGCCTGCCTTCGACTGGAGGCCGGCGGGTGGCGGGGCTGCGCCGCGAGGAGGTCGCGGTGCTGGCCGGAGTCAGCGCGGACTACTACGCGCGCCTGGAGCAGGGCCGGGAGACCAGCCCCTCCGGCCAGGTCGTCGATGCTCTCGCCCGCGCCCTGCGGCTGGATCCGGATGCGCACCGGCACGCCCACAGCCTGGCTGGTCTCGCGCCCAGACCCACGCTCGCGCACCCGCACAGCGCTGCGGCGGATCGGGCCCTGTTTCAGCTGATGGACGCCTTTCCCACCGCGGTCGCCTACGCCGTCAACCACCGCCTCGAGATCCTCGCCGCCAATGATCTGGCCGACGCCCTGCTCTCGCCCCTCGCCGATAAGCGCGACATGGTCCGCTCCCTGTTCTACGACCCGGCCGCACGAAGGCTGTTCGCCCAGTGGTCGGCGGTCGCCCGCGACACCGTGCACGCCCTGCGCCTGGCTATGGACCGGGAGCCGCAGGACCCGCTGCTGACCGCGCTGATTGCGGAACTTGCCGCGGACAGCCCGCAGTTCGCATCTTTCTGGCGCGAGCATGAAGTCCGGTCGCTCGGCCGCAAGTCGAAGGTCTTCAACCATCCGGACGTCGGCCGATTCGAGTTGACCTACCAGGCCTTCGACATTCAGGGCTCACCGGGCTGGCAACTTCTCGTGGGCACCGCCGAACCCGGCAGCGTCCACGAGGACCGTCTCGCCCTGCTCGGCTCCCGGCACACGGTCGACTCCAAACGCTGAGCCGCATCGCGCCGGTGAGGGCCGAGCCGCGAGATCGACGCGCGCAGGTCAGATATCGCGGCCCCGCGCGATCGCCCGGGCCGTGCGTGCGGCCTTATCTTCCGTGTCGGCGAGGGCTTGGTTTCCCATGCCGAACAGGCCCTGACGCAGGAAGACGGCGAGGCCGTGCGCGGCCGCGGCGATGCGCAGCAGCAGGTCGAACGCGTCGGCCTCGTCCGGGGTCAACCGTCGGACGACCGGCAGCAGGAGGTCGGCCACCTCGTCGCCAGCCGTGGCCAGTTCGGCGAAACCGGACTTGTCCAGGCCCGCGTTGAAGGTGATGTCGAACAGCGCCGGCTCCTCGGCGGCGAAACGAACATAAGCGGACGCGAACGACGCCAGCTGATCCAAGGGGTCCGCGCTGCCGCCCAGCGCCGCGGAAAAGCGGCTGCGTTGCTCGCGGTACCCGCGGGTGGCGAGTTCCGCCAGCAGCGCCTCCCGGTCGGCGAAGTGCTTGTAGGGCGCCGCGACGCTCACTCCCGCCCGGCGGCTGGCCTCGGCGAGGGTGAAACCGTGCGGGCCTCGTTCGCCGACCAGCTCGAGGGCGGCTTGCAGCAGCGCGTTGCGCAGGTCCCCGTGGTGGTGACCCACGGGCCGCGGCTTGACAGGAGAGCTCACGGCACTAAGGTTAACACCACTTACCAGGTGAAAGCTATTAACCAAAGGAGTTGCCATGACTGCCGTCCGGTTCCACCACATCTGCCTCTCGGTCGCCGACCTCGCCGCCCAAGAGGCCTGGTATGGCAGCGCCTTCGGGCTTACCCAGGTCGACGAGCGCTTGGAGGTGCCCGAAGCAGGCGTGCGTGCCGTCATCCTGAGCGATGCGGCGGGCCTGCGCGTGCAGTTCGTCGAACGGCCCGGTTCGACCCCCGTCGCGTACACCGACCCCTTCGCTGCCGCTGGCGCGCAGACCTTCAGCCACCTCGGCCTCCAAGTCCCGGACCTCGAGGCCGCGTTCGCCCGGCTGACCGGTGAATGCGGCGCCGCCCCGATCTCGTCGCCCGCTGCCGGGGTGGCCGAAGGCATGCGTTACGCGTACGTCGCCGACCCGGAGGGCAACCTCCTCGAACTGATCGAGACGGAACGCGACTGAGCGCGACCCGCACCCGCAGATGTACCGAAGGCTGGCCTGACGCTGGGGGGTGCTCGGGTACCGGGTCGCGGCGGCAGATTCAGGGGTAGCCCTGATGTTCGCGGTCGCGGCATCGGCCAAGGTGGTGGCAGTGCTGCTGCGGTGCGGTCATGCCTCTGCCTCTGCTCCCGGGATGCGGGGACTGCCAGTGTCCGCGTCCGCGCAGCTGCGCAGCGGTCCCGGTGCTGGCCCGAGTACGGATGCGGATGTACCGGGGGTCAGCCGTAGCTGTCCCTGCCATCGCTAGGCAGGGCGATACGGGGGTGGGGGAGAGGCTCACGGCCAATCCGGTGACCGGGACGGCTCCCCACCGAAGCCCTTATGGGCGGGGCGCCACTGTACTCGACTCCATGACAGGCACGGCAGCGACGACGCAGATGGGCGGACGGGATGCGTAGAACGCGGAGTGGCAGGATCGCGTGGTGCATGGCTGTTGTGGCCATGGTCGCAGTGCCTTGCGCCAGGGGGGCCAGCGCTGCCGGGGCGGACGTTCCGGTCGTTCCCCCGGTCTCGCAGATCGGCACCGTGTCGATGGGGGCGAACTCGCTGCTCTCGGCCGGTGTCTACGATGCGGGCGGCCAGTTGGTGCGGCACCTGGACGAGCTGGCGCCGGAAGCCGGCACGGTCCAGATGAACTGGGACGGGAAAGACGACGCCGGCAATGTGCTTCCCGCAGGTACGTACAACTGGCGGGCGGCGACGTCCTCGGTAACCGGGGCGAACGAGGGCGGAGTCGGGGTCGGCGGCACGCCGCTGCCGGGCCTGGCTTTCGACGCTGTGCGCAATCCGGGTGATGCGTCGGCGGTGGCCTACGGTCCCGACGGGAACTTCTACCTCGACTCGACATACGAGGAGCTGAACAGCAGCGACGTGTACCGGTATTCGCCGGCGGATCTGCCGACCGGCCTCGAGACCTGGTACGCGAAGGACGGATTCGGGCTCGAGGGCCATGCGATCGCGGTTGACGGCCAGTACGTTTACGTCGGCGCACACGCGGACTACGACGCGAACCTCAAGGACTGGGTGCACAACGGGATCTTCCGCGTGGACGCGGCGACCGGGAACATCGTGGGCTGGCCGGGCTTGGACCACATCGTC
>NZ_DASZGI010000108.1:0-29792 GCF_035938995.1 Actinocrinis sp. | reverse complement strand
GGGTAAGAGGACTGCGACGAAGCCGACTGCGGGGGGAGGGCCGCGGTGACGCAGTCGCATCGTGAGAACCTGACGAAGCGTTTCCTGATCGGTGTGCGGATCCTGTTCGGCGTGTTCGGGGCGGTGAGCCTCGTGCTCGGTTACGTCGGCCTGCGCGCCTTCGTGAACGGCCACGATCCGGCCAAACCGCAGAACATCGCGCCGCTCAGCGGTTCCCGCTCGGATCTGGTGTTCTACGACATCCAGCTCATCTTCGGCCAGTCTCCGCCGCTGAACCAGCAAGAGCCGGGGCCGATGACGCTGCCGCTCGAGGTGGGCCGGTTCGGCGCGCCGACGATCCTGCTCTATCCGCTGACGGAGCTGGGCATCGCGCTGGCCGCCGGGCGGCTCCGGCTGGTCCGTCAGCGCCGCGCGCGCGGGCACGCCGTCGTCTGCGGCACGACCCGCGCGGCGGACACGCTGGCCGACCGGCTGCGCGCGGCCGGCACCCGGGTGATCACCATCGAACCATCGCTGGGACGCCGGGACAGCCTCGACGTGGTGGCGGGCGACCCTGCCGAGCGGCGCACGCTGCTCAACGCGGCGGTACAGCGCGCCTCGTGTGTCTACGCCTGTCTGGAACGCAGCGAGGACAACGCGATGATCGTCAACGCCGTCGAGCGGATCCGGTCGGCGCAGGGCCGCCCGGATCGGCTCTACGCGCTGGTCCCGGATCTCGACCTGTGCGCGGCGCTCAAGGCCAGGCAGTGGAGCGCGAGCGCGTCCGGGGCGCCGTACCTGGATTTCTTCACCCCGGACGAGCTGGCCGCGCGGACCGTGGTCGGGCGCGACGACGGGGCGTTCGCCGCGGGGCCGCCCGAGATCGCGGTCGTCGGGACCGGCGCGTTCGCCCGCGCGGTGGTGGTCGAGTTCGGGCGGCAATGGGTGACCCGGCGCGGCACTTCGGCGGAGGCGATGCGGGCGACACTGATCGGCCACGACGCCGCGCAGGTCGCGAACGAACTGCGCGATCGTTACGCCTTTCTCGGGCGTTCGTGCCGGATCCAGCCGCGCACCGAGTCGCTCGACCGGCTCCTGGCGCAGCGTCGGGACGCGGCGGCGCCCCGCCTGCACCGGCTCTACCTCTGCCAGGCGGACGAGGGGGAGGCGCTCAAGACGGCACTCGCCTCGGCGGCGTATCTGCGGTCGGCGGTCGGCTCGATCGTGGTCCGGCTGGACCGGATGGCGGGCATGGCCGAAGGCTTCCGGGGCAAGGGCGGCCCGAGCGGCGCGGCCCGGCTCGACGCGCTCGGCGGGCGGCTGCGCATGGTCGACGTGATCGGCGAGGGCTGCGATCCGGGCCTCATCTCCGAGGATCTGACCGAGACGCTGGCCCGCGCCTGCCACCAGCGCTTCCTGGTTGAGCAGTTCGAGGCCGGGGCGGAGCCGGGTTCCACCGCGGCGCTGGTGCGCTGGGAGGAACTGCCCGAGGAGTACCGAGACGCGAACCGAGACCTGGCCGCGGACGTCGGCCGCAAACTCAACGAGATCGGCTGCCTGCTCACTCCGCGGGCGGTCGGTGAGCCCGAGTTCGCGTATCAGGGGGACGAGGTCGAGCGCCTCGCCGAGCGGGAGCACGCCCGGTGGATGGCGGAGCGGCGGCGCCGCGGGTGGGTCTACGGTCCGCGGCGGGACGAGGCGGCGAAACGGCATACGGGGCTGGTCCCCTGGGCCCAGCTCAACGAGGAGCAGCGGGAGAAGGACCGGCAAGCCGTGCGCGGCTTCCCGGCGATGCTCGCCGACGCCGGGTTGGTGATCGTGCGGACCGGGCCGGGCGGTCGCGATCCCGACCCCGAGATCGACGCTCTGCTCCACCCGCGGCCGCCAGCCGATCCGGTGGCGGGAGCCGCCGCCGGCCGCGTCAGGACCGGCGAGCTCCCTTGGGCCAAATGACGGTGACCGGAATGGACCGCGCCCGCGCTGTCTCCACGACGTGCGCGGTGCCGCCGGGAATCGCGGAGTCGTCGCCGTCCCAGACCGCGACCAGGTGGTCGATGGCGTCCAGCATCTTGTTGTTCGCCGCGATATAGGCGGCCCGCGAGGCGCGCGGCTCCGCGGTGGTCCGCACCGACTCGGCGCGCCGCAGCAGCCGGTCGAAGGTCACCGCGTCGGCCGGCCCGAGCTGCGAGCGCCCATAGTCCGGGGACGGGAGGATGACCTCGAGCCGGCCGCCGAGGCTCAGCAGAACCTCGGCGAAGACCGAGTCCGCGCCCGGCGCCAGGCAGCTGATCCCGACCATCATCCGCGACGACGCCCGCGCTCGATCCCGCACGCCGCGCAGCAGGGACCGCAGCTCCACGGCGACGAGCCGGGCCGTCTCCGGGGTCAGATTGATGTGTCCGGTGACACCGACACGTATCGGCGCCACGGCATCACGCTCCGCGCGGCCGCCCTGCGTCGTCCCGCTAAGCGCTGTGCCGCTCGGCGCCGTATCACCGTCCACACCGGAACGGTTGCCCGGTAGGCGGCCCGAGCTAACCCGTCAGACGTTGAACCGGAACTCGACCACGTCGCCGTCGGCCATGACGTAGTCCTTGCCCTCGATGCGGGCCTTGCCGCGGGCGCGGGCCTCGGCCACCGAGCCGGCGGCGACCAGGTCGTCGTAGGAGACGACCTCGGCCTTGATGAAGCCGCGCTGGAAGTCGGTGTGGATGACCCCGGCGGCCTCGGGAGCGGTCGCGCCCTTGCGGATCGTCCAGGCACGGGCCTCCTTGGGGCCGGCGGTCAGGTACGTCTGCAGGCCGAGGGTGTCGAAGCCGACCCGGGCCAGCTGGGTGATGCCGGACTCCTCCTGGCCCATGGACTGCAGCAGCTCGAGGGCCTCCTCGTCGGGCAGCTCGATCAGCTCGGACTCGATCTTCGCGTCGAGGAAGAGCGCCTCGGCGGGGGCGACGAGGGCGCGCAGCTCGGCCTTGACGTCCTCGTTGGCCAGCTTCTCCTCATCGACGTTGAACACGTAGATGAAGGGCTTCGCGGTCAGCAGGTGCAGCTCGCGCAGCGGGGCCGGGTCGAGTCCGGCGGCGAAGACCGTGGTGCCCTGATCGAGGACCTTCTTCGCCTCCTCGATCGCGGCGACGGTGGCCTGCTTGTCCTTGGCCATCCGCGCCTCCTTCTGCAGGCGCGGCAGGACCCGCTCGACGGTCTGCAGGTCGGCCAGGATCAGCTCGGTGTTGATGGTCTCCAGGTCGCCGCGCGGGGAGACCTTGCCGTCCACGTGGTGCACGTCCGAGTCGGTGAACGCCCGGATCACCTGGCAGATCGCGTCGGCCTCGCGGATGTGGGAGAGGAACTTGTTGCCCAGACCCTCGCCCTCGGACGCGCCGCGCACGATGCCGGCGATGTCCACGAAGGACACCGTGGCCGGCACGACCCGCTCGGACTTGAACAGATCGGCCAGGACCCGCAGGCGCGGGTCGGGCACGCCGACCACTCCGACGTTCGGCTCGATGGTCGCGAACGGGTAGTTCGCGGCGAGCACGTCGTTCTTGGTCAGCGCGTTGAAGAGGGTCGACTTGCCGACGTTCGGCAGGCCGACGATTCCGATCTGCAGGCCCATGGACGGCAAGTCTAGTTGTCCGCGGGCCGCCGAACTCCCACGATGGATGCTTGTGAACTCTGGTGCGCTGGTGATGCTGCTGATCGGGCTGGCCCTAGGGCTTGTGGTGGGCGTCCTGTGGGAGCGCGGGCGGCGCAGCGGTCCGTCGGCCGAGGCGATGGACCGGTCCACGGAACGGCTGCTGGGCCTGGCGGACCGGCAGTTCGCCCAGGTGGGGCGGCCGATCCAGGAGTCGCTTCAGCACCTGGACGACCGGCTGCGGGAGATCGAGCGCGGACGCGCTTCGGCCCAGGCGGCGCTCGCACAGCAGATCGAGGACGTCCGGGTGGCCGGGGAGGATCTGCGGGGACAGACGGCTGCTTTGGTGACCGCCTTGCGCGCGCCTCAGGTCCGAGGGCGCTGGGGGGAGCTGCACCTGCGGCGTGCGGTGGAATTGGCGGGGATGGTCGACCGGTGCGACTTCACCGAGCAGGTGGTCATAGGCGCCGCGCTCGACGGGGACGAGGGTGCGGCGCGGCCGGACCTCGTGGTGCACCTGGCCGGGAACAAGAACGTGGTCGTGGACGCAAAGGTGCCGCTCGGTGCCTTCTTGGAGGCGGCGGAAGCCAAAGACGACGCGGAGCGTGCGGAACGGCTAAAGGGCCACGCGCGGCAGCTCAGGGCACATGTCGAGCAGTTGGGCTCGCGCGGATACTGGCGGCGCCTTAGCTCGGCGGGTGCGCCTACACCTGAGTTCGTGGTGCTGTTCGTGCCGGGCGAGGCGTTCCTGTCGCACGCCTTGGAGGCCGATCCGAACCTGCTGGAGTTCGCGGCGGAGCGCCGGGTGATGCTGGCGTCGCCGACGACGCTGATCACCCTGCTACGGACGGTCGCGTACGCGTGGTCGCAGGACACGCTGGCCGCCGAGGCGCGCACGATCATCGACCTCGGCCGGGAGCTGTACGAGCGCATCGGCGTGCTCGCCGGGCATCTGGACCGGGTCGGCGGCTCGCTCGGCGGTGCGGTCGCGGCGTACAACAAAGCGGTCGGCTCGCTCGACTCGCGGGTCCTGGTCACCGCGCGGCGGCTGCGCGATCTCGGGGTGGGCGAGGCGCAGCTCGAGCCGCCGCGCCATCTGGACACCGCGCCGCGCTCCCCCGCGGCACTCGACTCGGTCGTGCCGCTGCCGACCAGCCCGCAGAGACTGACGCAGCGTTCCGCGCCTGACCAGATGACGGATCGGATAACGCCGTAGGGCACCACTTCGGAAGCAGCTTGTCGCCTTTATGGGTGATCAAGGGGGCGTGTCTTGTGCTAGTAGGCCGAATCGGCTCATAGCGTGACGCTATGAGCCAGCACAGGGCTGAGCGCCAACGACCTCCGCAGACCCAACTGTGGACGCCGGGGCCGGAGGCACGCGCGGCGGCTCAGGGAGCGGGACGGCGCGAGAAGGGGGATGGCGCTGGTGGACGGGCGCAATGGGAACCAACACTGGGGGAACGAACACAGGGGGAAAGAGCGCGGTCGAATACCAGCGGGGCCGCGACCGTGACCGGCGGCGCCCCCCTCACCACGGCCGGAGTCGCGGTCGTACTCGGCGGCGCCTGCATTATCGGGGGGCTGATCGACCTGCTGCTCGTGGGCACCGCGGCGTGGGCCATCACCGGGCTGTTCCTTGCAGCGTGCGTGTACGCGGCAGTGAAGGTGCGCCGTCAGGGCTGGTATTCGGCGGTGGTCGGACCGCCGCTGGCATTCGCGCTCGGGTTAACCCTGATCGCGTTCTTCTCCCCGCACGACCTGGGGTCGGGGGTCACCGGCGCCGCCGCGACGATGCTCGAACTGCTCGCGGTCAAGGCGCGGGCGGTGTTCCTCGGCACGGGGCTGGCGCTGGCGATCGTGCTGGTGCGCCGGCTGCCGTTCAGCGGATGATGGCTCTTCGAGTTTCCGGGGCGGCGGCGAAAGATCGCGCGGCGGGGAACGCCTTTCTCCCCGCCGCGCGATCTACAGCCGCCATCAAGCCCCGGTGAGCTTCGAAGAGTGCCGGTGATTTTCTCCGGCGGCTGGGAGCCGACGCGGGTCAGTCGTCCTTGAGGTTGCGGCGAAGCTCGTGCGGCAGCGCGAACAGCAGCTTCTCCTGCGCCGAGCGCACTTCCTCGACGTCGGTGTAGCCGCGCTCGGCCAGCGCGGCCAGCAGGCCGGTCACGAGTTCCTCCGGCACCGACGCGCCCGAGGTGACTCCGACGGTCGACACGCCCTCGAGCCAGGCGGGATCGACCTCCTCGGCCCGGTCCACCAGGTACGCCGCCTTCGCGCCAGCCTCCAGCGCCACCTCGACCAGGCGCACCGAGTTGGACGAGTTGGCCGAGCCGACCACGATCACCAGGTCCGCCTCGGGGGCGATCCGCTTGACCGCGACCTGCCGGTTCTGCGTCGCGTAGCAGATGTCGTCCGACGGCGGGTCGATCAGCAGCGGGAAGCGCTCGCGCAGCTTGGCGACCGTCTGCTCGGTCTCGTCCACCGACAGCGTGGTCTGCGACAGCCAGGCCACCCGGGACGGGTCGCGCACCTCGACGTCCGCGACGCCCTCGGGGCCGTCCACCAGCTTGATGTGCTCCGGGGCCTCACCGGTGGTGCCGACGACCTCCTCGTGCCCCTCGTGCCCGATCAGCAGGATGTCGTAGCCCTCGTCGGCGAACCGGACTGCCTCCTTGTGCACCTTCGTCACCAGCGGGCAGGTCGCGTCGATCGTCCTCAGCCGACGCGTGCGGGCCTGCTCGTGCACCTCGGGGGCGACGCCGTGGGCGGAGAAGATGACGATCGAGCCCTCGGGCACCTCCTCGTTCTCCTCCACGAAGACCGCACCGCGCTCCTCGAGCGTCTGCACCACGTGCTTGTTGTGCACGATCTGCTTGCGCACGTACACCGGGGCGCCGTACTGCTCGAGGGCCTTCTCCACGGCCAGGACCGCGCGGTCAACGCCCGCGCAGTAGCCGCGCGGGGCGGCGAGCAGCACCCGTTTGCGCTGCGGCGCGGCGGGCTGGAACGGCGTGGCCGCGGGGGCCTGGGCGGAACCGGAGGCGGTGACCATGGCTCCATGGTATTCGCGGACGCCGTTACCGCCCCAGTGCGGTCCCGCCGATCTTTACATCTCCCGCACACTTTTCCGCGAACGGCAGGTCGCGGGCGCCGAAGCGGTCAGGGACCGTCGGGAGGTGGCACTACGGTGGGCGCATGGCGCTCCAGACCTCGCCGGAAACCCCGGTCACCGTGGCGGCCCTCACCTCCATGGTCGGGGACTGGATCGAGCGGCTCGGGGCGATCTGGGTCGAGGGGCAGATCACGCAGATCAGCCGGCGGCCGGGCACGGCGCTCGTCTACCTGACGCTGCGCGACGCCTCGCAGGACGTGTCGGTGGAGCTGACCTGCCGCCGGAACGTCTACGACCAGGTGATGCCCCCGCCGTCGGAGGGCGCGCGGGTCGTCGTATGGGGCAAGCCGAACTTCTACCGTCCGCGCGGCAGATTCTCGCTGACGGTTCAGGAACTGCGGCCGGTGGGGATCGGCGAGCTGCTGGCCCGGATCGAGGAGCTCAAGCGCAGGCTGGCGGTGGAGGGCCTGTTCGACGCGGGGCTCAAGAAGCGGCTGCCGTTCCTGCCCCGGCGGGTCGGGCTGATCTGCGGGCGGGCCTCGGCCGCCGAGCGGGATGTGCTGGAGAACGCGCAGCGCCGCTGGCCCGCGGTGCAGTTCGAGGTGCGCGAGACGGCGGTGCAGGGCGCGACGGCGGTGCCGCAGATCATCGCGGCGCTCGGCGAGCTCGACGCGGACCCGGCGGTCGACGTGATCGTGATCGCGCGCGGCGGCGGCTCGGTGGAGGACCTGCTGCCGTTCTCCGATGAACAGCTCATCCGCGCGGTCGCCGCCTGCGAGACGCCGGTGGTGTCCGCGATCGGGCACGAGCCGGACTCGCCGCTGCTCGACCTGGTGGCGGACCTGCGCGCCTCGACCCCGACGGACGCCGCCAAACGCATCGTGCCCGACCTCCGAGAAGAGCTCGACCGGGTCATTCAGGCGCGCGAACGGCTCTGGCACGCGGTGACCCGGCTGCTCGACCGGGAGGAGCACGCGCTGGCCGGCTTCCGCTCGCGCCCCGCGCTGGCCGCGCCGTACGCGATGCTCGATCAGCGGGCCGCGGAGATCGCGTCGCTGCGCGATCGGGTCCACCGTGCGGTGGACCACCGGGTGGCGCGGGATTCCGAGGTGCTGGCGCAGACGCTGGCCCGGGTGCGCGCGCTCTCGCCGCTCGCGACGCTCGAGCGTGGATACGCCGTGGTCCAGCGCGCCGATGGAGCCGTGGTGCGCAAGCCGGACGAGGTGGCGCCCGGCGACCCGCTGTCGCTGCGCCTGGCGGGGGGCGTGCTGGCCGCGACGGTCAGCGGCGACGACTCCTCTTCGGAGTGAGCCGCGGCGGCGAAAGATCGCACCGCGGGGCGCCTTTCCACGCGATGCGACCTACAGCAGCCATCGGGCCGCGGCTCACTTCGAAGGGTCAGAATGCGCTGCCCACCGGGTGAGCGCGAGGCCGTGCGGCTCAAGGAAGCCCATGGCCCGGTACATGGCCTCGGCGTCGGTGGAGGCGTGTAGTTCGACGCGCTGGATCCCGCGCGACTCGAACCAGTCCAGCGTCGCCTGCACGACCGCGCGGGCGTATCCCCGGCGGCGGTGGCGCGGATCCGTGGCGACGCTGAGCACGTAGCCCGAGAGTCCGACCGGGTTGTACGCGCTGGGCAGGCGCCGGTCGATGACGCCGACGGCGCAGGAGGCCAGCTCGCCCGAGGCGCCCGAGGCGCCCGAGGCGCCAGTGAAGCTATCCGCGTCGACGACGAACGCCTGGAGCGGCCCATCCGGGTCGGCGAGCGCGTCCTGGAGTTCCTTGACCGCCGCGTCCCACCACAGCGTGCGGTCCGGGGCCGGTCCGAAGCTGGCGAACATGACCTCGCGCAGCCGGCTCAGCTCGGCCGCGTCGTCGGCGGTCGCGCGCCGCACGGGTATCGCCATCGGCGTCGTTCCTCCCCGTTCGGGTTTTCTGTCGCCGGGGCAACCTATCGTGGTGGCTATGGCGAACGAAGCGATTTCCGATCCGCTCGACGGGCTCGAGTACGAGCAGGCCCGCGAGGAGCTGGTGGCCACGGTCCAGCGTTTGGAGGCCGGCGGGCTGACCCTCGAGGAGTCGCTGGCGCTGTGGGAGCGGGGCGAGGCGCTGGCCGCGCACTGTCAGGCGAAGCTGGACGGGGCCCGGACCCGGCTGGACGCGGCCGTGGCCGCGCGCGAGGCCGCCGCGGGAGGGGATGCCGCCAACTGACCGTCCATCAGTCCGTCAGGATGTGCGAAGCGAACCGGCGAACTGCTCCAGCTCGGCCATCGATGCGCTGCCGGCCACGATCACGGTGGACTTGCCGTCCGAGCGCACCAGCAGGTTCTTGAGCGCGGGCGGCGTCGTTCCGGTGTAGCGCTGCCAGGTGATGCCGTCTACGTGTACGGACGCGACCTGCGCGGCGTCGGATTGCTGGTCGTTCAGGAAGCCCGCGAAGGATTGCGTGATCTGCTCCAGCTCGGCGAAACCGCCGCCAGGCGTGAGGTAGCCGACGTGCCAGTCGGCGGCGGTGGCGCCGGGCTCCTGGTACGTCTCCGAGGTGGCCCGCCAGCCCGTGGACAGGCCGGTCGGCACCAGCACCGGGAACGGCTCGGCAGCGCGGGCCGCGTCGAGGTCGCCCTGGAACGACGCCGAGTCGATCACGTGCACCGGGTTGCCCGCCTTGGACGGCTCGATCGCCAGCACGACCCCGATCGGCACGGCGATCACCGCGAGGGAGAGGATCATGTCCCGGATCGTCGTGCGCAGCCGCGATTTCGCCATGCCTTCCATCGTGCAGGATCGGCTGCGGGCGCCATCCACCGGGGTCACGAGGCCGCGGGCACGGGTTGCCCGCGCCGCTACGATCAAATCAACGGCCGGTCCCACCCTCACCCTCAACCCAGTGCCTAGGCGCTGGGCGCGGCCGTCCCTCTTCGATGTCCCGTGCGGAAGGACACCCTCACCATGAACGACGAGACCACGCCCCAGCTGCCCGATCGGAACCTCGCCCTCGAGCTGGTCCGGGTGACCGAGGCGGCGGCGATGGCGGCGGGCCGGTGGGTCGGCCGGGGCGACAAGATCGGCGCGGACGGCGCGGCGGTCAACGCGATGCGCAAGCTGATCAACACGGTCTCGATGGACGGCGTGGTGGTGATCGGCGAGGGCGAGAAGGACAACGCCCCGATGCTGTTCAACGGCGAGCGCGTGGGCAACGGCGAGGGCCCGGAGTGCGACGTCGCGGTGGACCCGATCGACGGCACCACCCTCAACGCGAAGGGGATGCCGAACGCGATCGCGGTGATCGCGCTGGCCGAGCGCGGCGCGATGTACGACCCCTCGGCCGTGTTCTACATGGAGAAGCTGTGCACCGGGGCCGAGGCGGCAGACGTGGTGGACATCACCGCGCCGGTCGCGGAGAACATCCGAGCCGTGGCGCGGGCCAAGGGCAGCACGGAATCCGAGGTCACGGTGGTGATCCTGGACCGGCCCCGGCACGAGAATCTGGTCCGCGAGGTGCGCGCGACCGGCGCCCGGATCAAGTTCATCTCGGACGGCGACGTGGCCGGCGCGATCATGGCGGCGCGCCCGGACACCGGGATCGACCTGCTGCTCGGCGTCGGCGGCACGCCCGAGGGCATCATCGCCGCCTGCGCGGTGAAGTGCCTCGGCGGGGTGATCCAGGGCCGGCTGTGGCCGCGGGACGACGCCGAACGGGCCAAGGCGCTGGCCGCCGGGCTCGACCTGGACCGGGTGCTGACCACGGACGAACTGGTGACCGGCGACAACGTGTTCGTCGCGATCACCGGGATCACCGACGGCGAACTGGTGCGCGGAGTGCGCTACCGGGCCGGCGGGGCGATCACCTCGTCGCTGGTCATGCGGTCCAAGAGCGGCACGGTGCGCCGGGTGGAGTCGGAGCACCGGCTGGACAAGCTGCGCAAGTACAGCATGGTCGACTTCGGATAGCGCCGGAACGCCGGATCGCCCGGTCATCCGTTCAGCGCAGCCCTCAGCTGCGAGACGGTTTGCCGTTGTTCCCACGGGGAGAACAACCGACAAGCTTCAGATCAGGATCATCGCGGCCCGATCGTTAGCCCGGCCGAGCGGAGGCGCATATGACGACCACTCAGTCCGAGGCGCTGGCGGACGACGCAGCCGCACCCATCGAGCAGAACTCCCGACGGGTGCGGCTGGTGTTCGCGGGTGTGATGCTCGCGATGTTCCTGGCGGCGCTGGACCAGACGATCGTGTCCACCGCGCTGCCGACGATCGTCAGCGACCTGGGCGGGGCCAACCACCTGTCCTGGGTGGTGACCGCCTACCTGCTGGCCTCGACCGCGACCACCCCGCTCTGGGGCAAGCTCGGCGACCTGTACGGCCGCAAGACGGTGTTCCAGATCTGCATCGTCATCTTCCTGGTCGGCTCGGCGCTGTGCGGCCAGGCGCACAGCATGACCGAGCTGATCTCGTTCCGGGCGCTGCAGGGCATCGGCGGCGGCGGGCTGATGGTCCTCGCGATGGCGGTCATCGCCGACGTGGTCCCGCCGCGCGACCGGGGCCGGTACCAGGGCGTGATCGGCGCGGTCTTCGGGGTCTCCTCGGTGCTCGGACCGCTGCTCGGCGGATTCCTGGTGGACAACCTGACCTGGCGGTGGGTCTTCTACGTGAACCTGCCGGTCGGCGCCGTAGCCCTGGCGGTCATCGCGAGCGCGCTGCGCACCAAAGCGCTGGCGACCCGCCCGAAGATCGACTACCTCGGCACCGCGCTGCTCGCGGCCATCTCGACCTGTCTGGTGCTGATCACCAGCCTCGGCGGGACGACGTGGGCATGGAACTCGGCACAAGTGTGGACCTGCGGGATCGGCTCGGTCGTGCTGATCGCCGCGTTCATCCTGGTCGAGCAGCGGGTGTCCGAGCCGATCATGCCGCTGCGGCTGTTCCGCAACCCGGTCTTCAGCCAGAGCTCGGCGATCGGGTTCGTGGTGGGCCTGGCCATGTTCGGCGCGCTGTCGTTCATCCCGCTGTTCCTGCAGGTGGTCGACGGCGACTCGCCGACCAAGTCGGGGCTGCGGCTGCTGCCGATGATGGCCGGGCTGCTGGTCGCGTCGATCGGCACCGGGCAGCTGATCACCCGGTTCGGCCGGTACAAGATCTACCCGATCGTCGGCAGCGTGTTCATGGCGCTCGGCCTCGGCCTGCTCTCCCGGATCGACGAGAAGACCAGCGGCGTCGTGCTGGGCGTCGACATGGCGGTGTTCGGGTTCGGCCTCGGCCTGACCATGCAGGTGCTGATCATCGCCGTGCAGAACGCGGTGGACTACTCCGACCTGGGGACGGCCACCTCGGGCGCCACCTACTTCCGCTCGATCGGCGGTTCGTTCGGCGCCTCGATCTTCGGCACCATCCTGGCCAACAGGCTGAAGTCGAACATCAGCGGCGCGCTGGCGAACGGCACGCTGTCGCCGCGCTTCCCGGTCGCGAAGATCGTCGGCTCCCCGACCGCGGTGCGTTCGCTGCCCGCCGACGTTGCGGCGCCATTCCTGCACCTCTACGCGATCTCGGTGAACCATATGTTCTTGTATGCGGTACCGGTGGCGTTGGTGGCGTTCGTGCTGGCGCTGTTCCTGCGAGAGGTCCCGCTGCGCGGCGCGACCCGCACCCCGGACCTCGGCGAGTCCTCCGGCCTGCCGACCTTCCGCACGTCGCTCGACGAGATCGAGCGAGCGATCACCCAGCTGAGCAGCCGTCAGAACATCACCGATCGCTACCAGGCGTGCATCGACAAGGCGGGAATCGACATCTCCACCCGTCAGGCGTACACGCTGTTCCGGCTCTGCCACGCCGGGCCGATCACGGACGAGGAGGCGAGCCGGCGCACCGGGAGGCCGGTGCCCGACATCCGGGAGAAGCTGGACGCCGTCATCGACCTCGGGTACGCCACGCGCGACCAGGAGGGCCGAATCTCACTGACCACCACCGGCCGCCAGGTGGTCGACCAGCTGTCCAGCGCGCGGACCGAGATCCTGCAGGAGCAGTTGGCGGACTGGGCGCCGGAGCAGCACGAGGAGTTGCTTTCGATGCTGAAGCACCTGGCCGACAACACGCTCGACGCGCCGTCGCGCGCGCTGTCCCGCTGACCGGACCCGCTCCCGCAGGCTACGCCCCCACGACTTCCCGGAACCGCGCGGACCATCGCACCGGTCGCAGCTCGCCCGGGCTGACCTTGACGTTCGTGCGGCTGCCCCGGGCGTGCTCGATCTCCGCACCCTCCGAGTCGCGCGAAAGGCACCGGAACGCGAACACCGCGCTGGTCGTGCCCAGTCGCTCGAGCCTGACTTCGACGGACAGCTCGCCGCGCTCCGTGGTGAAGGGCTTGATGAACTCGATGTCGTAGTGCCTGACCACGATGTAGGCGTCGGACGGATCCGGATCGGGGATCGAGTGGTACCAGGACGTCATCGCCCGCTCGACGTGGATCGCGTAGCGGGCGTTGTGCAGCACCCCCAGCATGTCGAGCTCGTCGAACCACACGGTCGCGCGGTGCACGTACATCGGCTTGGCGTCGCTCATCGGGATTTCAGCCATTTCTTCTTGGGTCGCCTGGCTTCGACGCTACCGAACACCGCGAACCCGCGAACATGCACCACCGGAGTCTCCGGAGTGAACTGCGACACGCCGGTCGACACGTCGCGCGAGCCGAAGATCGCGCTGCCCTCGTCGTGCACGATGACGCCCTCCGGCACCTTGATGGTCACCTCGCCGAAGAGGGCGTTCGCAGTGATCGTGATCTCCCGCTGCTCGAGCACCGCCTCGGTCAGATCCAGCGTCACCGAGCCGAACACCGCCTTCGCGTTCAACCCGGAGCGCACCAGCCAGCGTCCGCGGCGCGTGGTCTCGCCGAAGATCGCGACGACCGGCTCGCCGCCCTTGAACGACTCCACGACTCCGGCGAGCGGCGAGGTCTTGGCGGCCGCGGCAGGAGCGCCGGTCGGCGGGGCGAACTCCACCGGCAGATCGGAGACGAGCGGCCGCAGCTCGCCCATCGTCTTCGCCGCGTACGTCGCCTCGAGCCGCTCGCTGTGCTCCTCGGTGCTGAGCCGCCCCTCGGCGAAGGCCTTGGCGAGCAGTTCGGCGACGTGCTCGCGATCCGCGTCCGAGGCGCGCAGGCTCAGACTCGGGTCGTCCTGCGGTCCACGCATGGCTGGGGAACTCATAGCGCTTACGGTAGCGGCCTGGACCGACCCGGGGGTCGGCCGGCGCTGTGGCCAAGTCGTGCTCAGCGCTCAGTCCAGGTCCGCTTCGAGGATCCGCGTCGCCTCGGCCGCGGCCCGCTCCTCGTCCTGGTCGCGGACGGCGTCCAGCAGCCGACGGTGACCGGCGTCGATATCCGGATCCAGGGCGGCGTCGGCCCCGAACCCCAGCAGCACCGCCGACATCGCCTCGGCCAGTTCCAGGTGCAGCTCCAGCAGCATCGGGTTTCGGGCCGCCGCGACCACGCTCTGGTGGAACCGGACGTCGGCCTCGGCCCACGCACGGCCCCAGCCCAGGTCCCAGTGCCCGAGCTTGGCGCCGCGCCGAGCCGCCTCGGCCCGCTCCGCCAGCGCAGCCTCACAGAGGGCCAGGTCCTCGTCGGTGCGCCGGCGCGCTGCCAACCGGGCGCCCTGCACCTCAAGCGCGCGGCGGACCTCCTGCACGTGCGTGTCCGTGGACCGGGCGATCTGCCGCCGGATAGCGCCGGACAGCTCGCTGCGCGTCTTGACGTACGTCCCGTCACCTTGGCGCACTTCGAGCAGGCCGGCATGGGAGAGCGCTTTTACCGCCTCGCGCAAGGTGCCGCGCCCGATCTGAAGCCGCTCGATCAGCTCGGACTCCGGGGGAATCCGCGTGCCGACCGGCCAGGACCCGGTGGTGATCTGCGCCTTGAGCCGCTCGATGACCTCGTCGACGAGCGACCCGCGCCGCAACCCGGCCAACTCGGTCATCCGCCTAGCCTTTCAATCTCAACGTTCCGCGTCGTTCGGAGGCAACGTACAGGCCGACCAGCCCTTGGCACACCGCCAGGGCGGCAGTCGCGTACAGCGGTATGGTCCACGAGCCCGCGGATTCGTGCGCGATCCCGAACGCGAACGGGGCCGCGGCGGCCACGAGGTAGCCGAGGGACTGGGCGAACGTCGACAGCGCCGCCGTTCCCGCGGCCGTTCCGCCACGCAGCCCGAACAGCGCGAGCACCAGTTGGAACGAGCTCATCCCGATCGCGGCGAGGATGATCCACAGCCAGGCGAGCGTGCCGGGCGCGATGGCCAAGCCGACGAACGCGGCCGCGAAGAACGCGGACAGGCTGCCGATCAGCAGCCGCTGGTCCCGCATCCGCGCGCCCAGGACCGGAACCACGAACGAGGCCGGGATACCGAGGAAGAAGCTGACCGACGTCATCGCCGCGGCATGCGCGGCGGTCATCCCGGCCGATTCGAAGATCGACGGCAGGTAGCCCATCACGACGTATGCGCCAGCCGCCTGCAACCCGAACAGCGCGGCCATCGCCCACGCGAGGCGGGACCGGAGCAGCGCGCGCAGCCGCACGTGGGTATTAAGCGCAGGCGCGATGCGGGCTGCCGATTCAGCACGCGCGGAGCGCGCACGCCGGGCGGCGATCCAGACGAGCAAGGCCACGAGCGCTGGCGCCGCCCAGACCGCCAAGGCACGCGAAGGACTGCCGACAGCGCCCGCGATCGGCACCGAGGCGAGCGCGGAGGCGGCGGCGCCCGCGGTCAGCGTGGTGCCGTAGAGCCCGGTCACCAGCCCGATGCGCGTGGGGAAGTACTCGCGCGCGACGGCGGGAAGCAGCACATTCGCGAGCGCTATCCCCAACCCGGCGATAACCGACCCCGTCACCAGGGCGAAAGCGGTGGGAACCCCGCGCAGCAGCGTGCCCAGAATCAGGGCGACGAGCGAGGCGCCCACCACGCGGTCGATGCCGTAGCGCCGGGCGAGTGGAGACCCGGCCACGCCGCCGACCGCGAACGCGAGCACCCACGCTGTGGGCAGGAAAGACGACAGCGCCGTGCCGAGATGCAGCGACGACGTCAATAACTGGAGAAGCGCCCCGGTCGCGGACACCCCGAGCCGCAGATTGGCCGCGACGAGCACGACTCCGGCGAGGATCAGCGCGCCGCCCCGTGCCGTGTCCGAACGCTCCGCGCTGCCGTGTGCCGGACGTTCTCGATGCTCCCGGTCGGCTCCACGGCCCGCACCTGCCGTGGAGCCAACCCGGGCCCCGCTCGCGACCGCCACGGCCGCCCGCGAGCCGGAATCGCATTCGGGGATTTCTTCCAGAACGGGCACCGTCCAACGATAAAACGTATGACGTCTGTTGTCTAATTCATGCCCGTTCGCTCCCGCGACTCCCATGGCGTGGTCGTTCTCTGCTGAAAGCCGCTATGCGGACATCCTCGACCCGGTGCTCGAACATATCGACGCCTGAGTCCCGAAACGCCGCAGCGCCGGGAGGCCAAGGTCCTCAGCCTGTCCGGCGCCACTTCCGCACGCCCTTGGGTGCGGCTTCTGCTCTCCACGATAGCCCGGCGATCACGGCAGGCAAACGAAATGTCCGGGTTCACTCGCGCGGGTGAGAGCTTGAGCGTGGCCAAGGCCACGTTCCAGGCGTCGCGGGGAGGGTTTGGGCCGGGCTTACGCTTCTCGGTGAAGACGCCGAGGTCGAGGAGGCACCCATGCCCGAGTTCGCTTATTCCGATCTGCTGCCGATCGGGCCGGACGAGACCGAGTACCGGCTGGTCACGTCCGAGGGCGTCTCGACCGTGTCGGCCGCCGGGCGCACCTTCCTCGAGGTCTCCCCTGAGGCGCTGCGGCTGCTCACCGCCGAGGCGATGCACGACATCGCGCACTATCTGCGGCCGGCGCACCTCACGCAGCTCGCGTCGATCATGAACGACACCGAGGCCTCACCGAACGACCGGTTCGTGGCGCTGGATCTGCTGAAGAACGCGAACATCGCGGCCGGCGGCATCCTGCCGATGTGCCAGGACACCGGGACCGCGATCGTGATGGGCAAGCGCGGCCAGAACGTGCTGACAGACGGGCACGACGAATCGCACATCGCGCGCGGCGTGTACGACGCCTACACCAAGCTGAACCTGCGTTACTCCCAGATGGCGCCGATCAGCATGTGGGAGGAGAAGAACACCGGCTCGAACCTGCCGGCGCAGATCGAGCTGTACGCCACGGCCGGCGACGCCTACAAGTTCCTGTTCATGGCGAAGGGCGGCGGCTCGGCCAACAAGTCGTTCCTGTATCAGGAGACGAAGGCGGTCCTGAATCCGGCCTCGATGCTGCGGTTCCTGGAGGAGAAGATCCGCTCCCTGGGCACCTCCGCCTGCCCGCCGTACCACTTAGCGATCGTCGTGGGCGGGACGTCCGCGGAGTACGCGCTGAAGACCGCGAAGTACGCCTCGGCTAAGTACCTTGACACACTTCCGACCTCGGGCTCACTGACCGCGCACGGGTTCCGCGACCTGGAGCTGGAGGCCGAGGTGCTGGAGCTGACCCGGCACATCGGGATCGGCGCGCAGTTCGGCGGCAAGTACTTCTGCCACGACGTGCGGGTCGTCCGGCTGCCCCGGCACGGCGCCTCCTGCCCGGTCGCCATCGCAGTGTCCTGCTCCGCCGACCGCCAGGCGCTGGCGAAGATCACCGCGCAGGGCGTGTTCCTGGAGAAGCTGGAGACGGACCCGGCGCGCTACCTGCCGGAGACGACGGATGAGCATCTTGATGACGACGTGGTGCGAGTCGACCTGAACCGGCCGATGAGCGAGATCCGCTCCGAGCTGTCGAAGTACCCTGTCAAGACCCGGCTGTCGCTGTCCGGCACCCTCGTCGTCGCCCGCGACATCGCGCACGCCAAGCTGAAGGAGCGCCTGGACGCGGGCGAGCCGCTGCCGGAGTACATCAAGAACCACCCGGTGTACTACGCGGGCCCGGCGAAGACCCCGGAGGGATACGCGTCCGGCTCGTTCGGGCCGACGACGGCCGGTCGGATGGACTCGTACGTGGACCAGTTCCAGGCGGCCGGCGGCTCGCTGGTGATGCTCGCGAAGGGCAACCGGTCGAAGCAGGTGACCGAGACGTGCAAGACCCACGGCGGGTTCTACCTCGGGTCGATCGGCGGCCCGGCGGCACGGCTCGCGCTGGACTGCATCAAGCACGTGGAAGTGCTCGACTACCCCGAGCTCGGCATGGAGGCGGTCTGGCGCATCGAGGTCGAGGACTTCCCGGCCTTCATCGTGGTCGACGACAAGGGCGAGGACTTCTTCACCAACCCGGGCGACGACAAGCCGCTGCTGTCGATCGGCACGCGGTCATAAGGGCGCTTCGGAGAGGAAAGCAGCGGAAAAGCGCGCCGCCGCCCGGGACCGGAGTCCCGCGCGGCGGCGCGTGCGTTGTCAGGCCGGATCAGTACCAGCCGTGGTTCTCCCACCAGACCTGAGCGGCGTTCGGCGAGCCGTACCGCTCGTTCATGTAGGCAAGTGCCCACTTGATCTGGGTGACCGGGTTGTCGAGGTAGTCCGAACCGTAGGGTGCCATCTTCGTCGCGGGCAGTGCTTGGCCGAGGCCATAAGCACCGCTGGACGGGTTGGTCGCGTGCACGTCCCAGCCCGACTCGTGCGTGATGATCCACGCGAAGGCGGCGAACTCGCCGGACGGGACGATCCGTTCGGCAATCTGATAGGCCGAGAGCCCGGCGTAGGGGTCCACGGGAGCCGGGGCCGCGACAGGAGCGGCCGGCTTCGCGGCCGTCGTGGCGGGCGCAGGCGCGGCGCTTTTGGTTTCCGGGGCAGGTGCCTTGGGCGCCGCCGCAGTCGTCGCAGCGGCTGGGCTCGACGCCACCCGGGCTGGCGCCGGGACTGTCAACCGGTGGATAGCCGCAGCCTGCGTGGCGCGGGCGGGCTTGGAGGCCGCGGCGGGGGCGGCCGGGGTCTGCCCCAACGACGACCCGAACACGGCGCAGGCGAGCGCCGCGGCCGAGGCCGTCGAAACAGCGATCTTGTGCTTGTGTGGACCGAAAGCCGATACGGACTCGCGGAACGAGGACACGCGGAACCTTCCGACTGCCGCACGGCACGCTGAAGCGGCGGACCGGTTTCGGGCAGCCGTCACCGATCGCGCTGATCGGGTGCTTCAGGTGCGCGCCGGGCGGCGCTTCGCCCCTTTTGACTCTGAAAGCCCGCGGCGGTGGTACACACGCCGGGGTGGCGCGCCGGAAGCCGTGCCGAATCCGGGCCGAGTCGGCCGGTCCGAGCCCCGACGCGTGGGGCCTGACGACTCGACGATGCCCGATCCCGAGATAAACCTCAAATCATTCAGCTGTGGGGTGAATCACACCAAAGCAACCCGTTGTCCAGGCACGATGACACGGCGTAGAGGCGACGCAGGTCATGGTGATGATCGAAAACACGCTCGAGGGCCCCGGAGAGACGCCTCCGGAGCCCTCGACAAGTGATCTGGGTCACGCGGCCCCGCGATTCAAACCGTGATATTCCCGGCCGGCCGCGTGCACCGAGCGTTCTTCTAGAGGGACAGATCCTCCAGCATCTCGGTCACCAGCGCGGCGATCGGCGAACGCTCGGACCGCGTCAGGGTCACGTGCGCGAACAGCGGGTGCCCCTTCAGCTTCTCCACGACCGCGACCACGCCGTCGTACCGCCCGACCCTCAGGTTGTCGCGCTGCGCCACGTCGTGGGTGAGCACGATCCGAGAGCCGGAGCCGATCCGGGACAGCACCGTGAGCAGCACGTTGCGCTCGAGGGACTGCGCCTCGTCCACGATCACGAAGGAGTCGTGCAGCGAGCGGCCGCGGATGTGGGTGAGCGGGAGCACCTCCAGCATCCCCCGGTCCACCACCTCGTCGATCACGTCGCTCGTGGTGAGCGCGGACAGGGTGTCGAACACCGCCTGGCCCCAGGGGTTCATCTTCTCGCCCTCGGTGCCGGGCAGGTAGCCCAGGTCCTGGCCGCCGACCGCGTACAGCGGCCGGAACACGACCACCTTGCGGTGCTGCCGCCGCTCCATCACCGCCTCGAGCCCGGCGCACAGCGCCAGCGCCGACTTGCCCGTGCCTGCGCGCCCGCCGAGCGAGACGATGCCCACCTCCGGGTCCAGCAGCAGGTCCAGCGCGATCCTCTGCTCGGCCGAGCGTCCGTGCAGGCCGAACGCCTCACGGTCGCCGCGCACCAGCCGCACCTGCTTGTCCGGCGTCACCCGGCCGAGCGCCTTGCCCCGCTCCGAGACCAGCACCAGCCCGGTGTGGCAGGGCAGGTCCGACGCCTCCGGCAGGTCGACCCGGCCCTCCTCGTACAGCCGGTCCACCACCGTGCCGCCGATCTCGAGCTCCGCCATGCCGGTGTAGCCCGAGGTGATGGCCAGCTCGGCGCGGTACTCCTCGGCCGGGAGCCCGACCGCCGCCGCCTTGACCCGCAGCGGCAGGTCCTTCGAGACCAGGGTGACCAGCTTGCCCTCGGACTCGAGGTTCTTGGCCACCGACAGGATCCGGGCGTCGTTGTCCGTCGACGTTCCGGCGGGCCGGAATCCGGGCGGGAGCACCGCCGAGTCGGTGTGGTTGAGCTCCACGCAGAGCGTGCCGCCGGCGCCGCCGAGCGGGATCGGGGCGTCGAGCCGGCCGTACTTCACGCGCAGCTCGTCCAGCATCCGCAGCGCGGCCCGGGCGAAGTATCCGAGTTCCGGATGGTGCCGCTTGGCTTCCAGTTCACTGACGACCACCAGCGGGATGACGACTTCGTGCTCGTCGAAGCGGGTGATCGAGAGCGGGTCGGCGAGCAGGACGCTGGTGTCCAGCACAAAGGTGCGCCGTTCGGGACGGGCGGAACGGCGCTTGGTTGTCACGGCCACTTAGCACGACTCCCTGTGGCACACCGTTCCCGGTGCGCCCTGTTACGAGGGTGGGACTTGCACACCGGTCACAACGGTAAGAGGGGCGGGCGGCTCCTTGCCAGGAGATTTCGACTGATCACCGCGGCGAAGGCGGCGGTGCCGGACCGTCCGCCGTGCCGTCCGGTGTCACACGTCATACCAGTGGATTACCCCACCCGACCGGGGCGAAAACCGGTCACGCGCCGAAGCGCCGCTGCCTCATGCTGTAGTCCCGCAGCGCGCGCAGGAAGTCGATTCTGCGGAACGCCGGCCAGAACGCCTCGCAGAAGTAGAACTCTGAGTGAGCAGACTGCCACAGCATGAAACCGGACAGCCGTTGCTCTCCCGAGGTCCGGATGAGCAGATCCGGGTCGGGCAGGCCCCTGGTATACAGGTGCTCCGAGATGTGTTCGACATCGATGACCTGCGCCAGGTCCTCGATGGTGGTGCCGCGACCGGCGTGTTCATACAGCAGCGAGCGCACCGCGTCGGCGATCTCCTGCCGCCCGCCGTAGCCGATCGCCGCGTTGACCACCAGGCCGGGGTTGTCGGCGGTGCGCGCCTCGGTCTCCTTGAGCATCCGGGCGAAATCGTCCGGCAGCAGGTCGAGGGCGCCGAGCGGACGGATGCGCCAGCGGCCGGTGCCGGCGAGGCTGCGCACCGCGCCCTCGATGATCCGCTCCAGATCGGCCAGCTCCTCGGGGGGCCGGTTGAAGTTGTCGGTGGAGAACAGCCACAGGGTGACGACCTCGACCCCGGCCTCCTCACACCAGCCGAGAAGATCGTGGATCTTGTCCGCGCCGCGCTGGTGTCCGGTGGCGATCTGCTCGCCGACGGCCTTGGCCCACCGGCGGTTGCCGTCCATGATCACGCCGACGTGCCGGGGCATCCGCGCCCGGTCGAGGCGCGCGGCCAGCCGCTTTTCGTATACGCCGTAGACGAGGTCGCGCACGCTCATCCCACGACGTCCTTCCTGCACCCGGAAATTCCTTGCGGAACCTTATCTCGGGAGACGCAAACCCGGTCCATGAAGATACGTACCTGCTGTGAGGATCTGGTGAAGATCGTTTCACGGCCTGCCGACCGGTAGAAACGCCGGTGCCGGGCCGCATGCGCTCACCAGCGAGCGCGCGGCCCGGCACCGAAGAGAACGCGGCGGCGGACGATCAGCTGTCGATCATCGACCCAGTCGGCTGACCAGCGCCTTGTGCTCCTCCCAGAGCGCTCGCGGCAGGTGGTCGCCGAAGCGCCGGAAGTGGGCCGGGATCAGCCCGGCTTCGCGCCGCCAGACGTCTGGGTCGACGGCGAGCAGCTCGGCCAGGTCGCCGGCGTCGATCTCGAGGCCGTCCAGGTCCAGCGCGTCCGGCGTCGGCACGGTACCGATCGGCGTCTCAGTGCCCTGACCGCGCCCGTCGAGCCGGTCCACGATCCACTTGAGTACGCGGCTGTTCTCCCCGAACCCGGGCCACAGGAAGCGTCCGTCGGCGCCCTTGCGGAACCAGTTCACGTAGTAGATGCGCGGCAGCTTCTCCGGGTCGGCTGACGCGCCGACCTCGAGCCAGTGGCCGAAGTAGTCACCCATGTTGTAGCCGCAGAACGGCAGCATCGCGAACGGGTCGTAGCGCAGCTCGCCGACCTTGCCTTCGGCGGCGGCGGTCTTCTCGGAGGCGACGTTCGCACCGAGGAAGACGCCGTGCTGCCACGAGCGCGACTCGGTGACCAGCGGCACCGCGGTGGCCCGGCGGCCGCCGAACAGGATCGCCGAGATGGGCACGCCCGTCGGGTCCTCCCACTCGGGCGCGATCGTCGGGCACTGCGACGCCGGGACGCAGAACCGCGAGTTGGGGTGCGCGGCCGGCTCGGCCGAGGCGGGAGTCCAGTCCCGGCCCTTCCAGTCGGTGAGGTGGGCGGGCGGCACGTCGGTCATGCCCTCCCACCACACGTCGCCGTCGTCGGTGAGTGCGACGTTGGTGAAGATCGTGTTCTTGGTCAGGGTCGCGATGGCGTTGGCGTTCGTCGCCTCGCCGGTGCCGGGCGCGACACCGAAGAACCCTGCTTCGGGGTTGATGGCGTACAGGCGGCCGTCCGCGCCGAAGCGCATCCACGCGATGTCGTCGCCGACCGTCTCGACCTTCCAGCCGGGGATGGTCGGGGCGAGCATCGCCAGGTTGGTCTTGCCGCAGGCCGACGGGAAGCCGGCGGCGATGTACCGGGTCTGGCCGGAGGGCGGCGTCAGCTTGAGGATGAGCATGTGCTCGGCCAGCCAGCCCTCGTCGCGCGCCATCACCGAGGCGATCCGCAGCGCGTAGCACTTCTTGCCGAGCAGCGCGTTGCCGCCGTAGCCGGAGCCGAACGACCAGATCTCGCGGCTCTCCGGGAAGTGGGTGATGTACTTCGTGGAATTGCAGGGCCAGGGCACGTCCCCCTGCCCCTCGTCCAACGGCGCGCCGACGCTGTGCACCGCGCGCACGAAGTCGCCGTCGGAGCCCAGTTCGTCGAGTACCGCCTGGCCCATCCGGGTCATCACCCGCATGGAGAGCGCGACGTAGGCGGAGTCGGTGATCTCCACGCCCAGCGCGGAGAGCGGCGAGCCGATCGGGCCCATGGAGAACGGGACCACGTACATCGTCCGGCCGCG
This sequence comes from Actinocrinis sp., assembly GCF_035938995.1. Lineage (GTDB taxonomy): Bacteria > Actinomycetota > Actinomycetes > Streptomycetales > Catenulisporaceae > DASZGI01. Next base: position 6,506 of record NZ_DASZGI010000108.1, on the reverse strand, counting down.
CATCGACCCGGAGAACAAGCCCTTGAGGGTTGAGCGCATGTCGTAGGGATCGACCCAGTTGTTGGTCGGACCAGCGTCCTTCTCCTTCTCCGAGCAGATGAAGGTGCGGTCCTCGACCCGGGCGACGTCGGACGGGTCGGAGGCGGCGTAGAAGGAGTTCGGGCGCTTGTCGGGGTTGAGCCGCTTCAGGGTGCCCTTGGCGACCAGTTCCTCGGTGAGCCGGGTCCACTCGGCGTCGGAGCCGTCGCACCAGACGATGGCGTCCGGCTGAGTCAAATCGGCGATTTCGGACACCCAGGCGATCAGCGCCGCATGGGTCGTGGGTGGATTGGAAATGGCGAACGACATCGCGCGCACTCCTAAGGGACGCCGGGAGTCCGCACCTCCCGGGCGTGATGAGGGTGATTTGGACTATAGCCACGACTGTCCACATCGTGGATACCCAATCCCTACCGCCGAGTAACTTACGATGCCGTAGCTTGGTAGCGAGCAGACCACCGACTGACCCACGCGACGTGATGGAATGTCGGGATCAAGAATGAAATTTCGGGTACCGACGCGAGTACGAGGAAGGGCACAGTGTGACCAATCTCATGGCGCAGGGTGACGAAGGGTCGCTTCCGACGGCCTCTTCTGTGAGGCACATCTCGCCGCCGGAGCCTGTGGCGTCGGCCACAAATCGTGCTTCGAACGGCGTGGAGAACGCGAAAACCGCCGTGACTTCGGCCGCCCAAGCGGTCAAACCGAAGCTGCGCGGGTGGCTGCACGCGGGCACGTTCCCGCTCGCGCTGGCCGCCGGAATCGTGTTGATCTGCCTCGCGCCGACGACGGAGGCGGCGCTCGCGTGCGCGGTGTTCGCGGTCAGCTCCTGGCTTTTGTTCGGGGTCAGCGGGATCTACCACCGGGGCACCTGGGGGCCGAAGTGGCGAGCGATCCTGCGCCGCCTCGACCACACCAACATCTTCCTGATCATCGCCGGCACGTATACCCCGCTGTCGATCATGCTGCTGCCGCGCCACTCGGCGATCGTGCTGCTGCCCCTCGTCTGGACCGGCGCGCTGATCGGCATCGGCATGCGGGTCTTCTGGCTGGGCGCACCGCGCTGGGTATACGTACCCTGCTATCTCGCGCTCGGCTGGGCGGCGCTGTTCTACCTGCCCGCCTTCCTGCAGTACGGCGGCGTGGCGGTACTCGTGCTGGTCGCGACCGGCGGCATTCTCTACTCGATAGGCGCGGTGGTCTACGCGCTGAAGCGGCCGAACCTCTCGCCGCGCTGGTTCGGCTTCCACGAGCTCTTCCACGCGTTCACCGTCGCCGCGTTCGTCTGCCACTACATCGCGATCTCCATCGCCACGTACAAGCACTGACTCACTGGCCGCCTTGTTCGCCGCTCGGCTCCCCGGCATCCGGCACCGCGCAGAACGGCCCCGGACACACGAACGCGGCGGGCACGTCGGCCAGCAGCGCCTCGGCGACCGCGAGCCCGTACCCGGCGAACCGCGGCGCCCTGTCCGCGAGGCTGCTCGCCGCCGCCAGCGCCCGGTACGCGTCGTCGAGGTGGTCAAGCGAGCCGGCCGTCAACGCGTACGCCGCGAATCCGGCAGCCGCCGACGACACCCCGGACGGCGTCGCGTTGTCTGTGGGGTCGCTGGGCCGGAAGTAAAGCGGATCAGCGTCGGCGGCCGTGTCGTGGAATCCCTCGGCCGACGCGAACTGCTCGCGCACCGTCGCCAGCAGTCGCGCTGCGTACTCCAGCCACTGTTTGTCCCCAGTCGCCGAGTAAAGCACGCAGAATCCCTCGGCCACACAGCCGTAATCCTCAAGCACGCCGGGATTCTCCGACGCCTCTCCCCCGCGTGACGTGCGCACAAGTCGCCCTTCACGCAGGTGCACATCAGCCAATAGCCGCGCGGCGGCCACCGCGCCGTCCAGCAGGTGCGGGGCGTCGAATTCCAGTGACACCTCAACCAGCGCCGTGATCGTGAGACCGTTCCAGGCCGCCACGACCTTGTCGTCGCGGTGCGGCTGCGGGCGCGCCGCACGGGCCGCGGCGAGCGCACCGCGCACGCGTTCGTACCGCGCCTCGTCCGTCGGATCTCCAGGCAGTTCCAGCACAGACGCGCCGTGCTCGAAGTTCCCCTTCTCCGTCACCCCGAACAACTGCGCCGCCCACGCCCCGTCTTCGTCGCCGAGCACGTCGCGCAGTTGGGACGGCGTCCACACGTAGGTCGCGCCTTCAACGCCTTCCGTATCAGCGTCCAGTGCCGACGCGAATCCACCCTCGGCCGTGCGCAGGCTATCCAGCAGAAACTGCGCCGTGTCCAGCGCCACACGACCGACGAACCCAGATCCAGTCGCCTTGTGCAGCAACGCGTAGACGCGCAGCAACAAAGCATTGTCATACAACATCTTCTCGAAGTGCGGCACGGTCCAGGTCGCATCCACGGCGTACCGGGCGAACCCGCCGCCGAGCTGGTCGTAAATGCCGCCGCGAGCCATCGCCTCGCAGGTGCGCGAGACCATCTCAAGCGCCTGAGGCACACCGGTCCGCGCGTAGTGGCGCAGCAGTTGAAGCAGCGTCATCGACGGCGGAAACTTCGGCGCGCCCCCGAAACCCGCGTTCACCGGGTCGAAGTCGTGCACCAGCCGGGCCAACGCCGCCGAGAGCGCCTCCGCAGACGGCGCCGTCCCGTCGATCGGCGCCGCCGTACCGGCCAGCCGCTCCGCGATCTCGCCGCCGACCCGCTCGATCTCCGAACGCCGGTCCCGCCATGCCTCCCCGACCGCCGAAAGCACCTGGCTGAACCCAGGCATCCCGCCCCGCGGCGCAGGCGGAAAGTACGTCCCGCAGAAGAACGGCCGCCCGTCCGGAGTGGCGAAGACCGTCATCGGCCACCCGCCCTGCCCGGTCATCATCTGCGTCGCCGTCATGTACACGGCATCGACGTCTGGCCGCTCCTCGCGATCCACCTTGATGCAGACGAACCCGTCGTTCATCAAGGCGGCGACATCGGGATTCTCGAAGCTCTCGTGCGCCATCACATGGCACCAATGGCACGCCGCGTACCCGATCGAGATCAACAGCGGGATGTCCCGCCGCCGCGACTCGGCGAAGGCCTCCTCACCCCAGAGCCACCAGTCCACCGGATTGTCCGCGTGCTGGAGCAGATACGGCGAGGTCGCGCCACCGAGCCGGTTCATGGCTCCAATCGTTGCATGCAACGCCCAGGGTTGCCCGACCCGAGTGTGACCGCACTTCGCGGTGCGCGTTAGGCCGGAACGCTCAGACGTAGGCGTCGTGGGCGTAGCACCAGCGCCAGTCCTCGCCCGGCTCGAATGAATGAGAGCTCCCGGATTCCGTCGTATCACGTGGACGGTCCGGGCGCGACCGGTCGGGCGGAGGCGTTCGACCGGTCAGTGCACTCAGGTTTCGGTGAGGTCGTGGACCGCGGCGCCATCGAGGTCGGCGAGCTTGGTGCCGGCGAAATCGCGCGTCCAATCGGAGGTCTGGATGCGGAAGGCCGGACGGTCCGCGGTCAGCGCGGCGACGGCCCGGCTAAGGCACTGTGTGACGAGCGAGGGCGTCGCTGATAGCGCGCAGCAGGGCCGCCGTGGAGAACGGCTTGCGCAGGAGGCGGGCCCGGTCCGGCAGCGGACCGGAGCCGGGCACCGTGTCCGCGGAGTAGCCCGAGATCAACAGCGTCGGCAGGTCGGGGCGGAACTCCCGGATGCGGCTGAGCAGTTCGGGGCCCGACATCTTCGGCATGACGACGTCGGACACGAGCAGGTCGACGGCTGGCCGCGCGGCCCTCGCGATGCCGAGCGCCTCGGCCGGGGACGGCGCCACCACGACGCGGTATCCGGAGCGGCGCAGCATCCGGGTGACCAGCGCGCGCACGTCCTCGTCGTCCTCGACGACGAGCACGGTCTCGCCGCGGCCGTCACATCGACTCGCAGCCCCGTTCGGTGCCTCCGGGCGCACCTCAGCACCGGCTGCGGCGAAGCGCGCTCGGGTGGGCAGGTCGCTCCGGGCCGGCAGGTCGATCTGGACGGTGGTGCCGGCGCCCGGCCGCGAGGTCAGGCCGATCTCGCCGCCGACGCCTTTCACGACTCCGTACGCGGCGGAGAGACCGAGTCCGGTGCCCGATCCGCTGTCCGTGGTGAAGAAGGGTTCGAATGCGCGCTTCGCCACCTCCTCGGGCATGCCGACACCGGTGTCGGTGACGAGCAGCCGCACCATCGCGGGGGCGCCGGGCGCGCACGGGTCGACGTTGTGCGTCTCGAGCGCGAGCCTGCCGCCGTTCGGCATCGCACGCCGCGAGTTGGCGACCAGGTTGAGCAGCAGCCGCTCCAGCTCACCGCGGTCCACCGTCACCGGCCACAGATCGGGGGCGAGCTGCGTGACCAGCTCCACGTCCTCACCGACCACGCCGCGCAGCACCCGCTCGGTCTCCGCGACGACGGCGTTGACATCGAGCGTTTCGGGCCGCCGTCGGCCTTGCCGGCTGAACACGAGCAGCTGGCGGATCAGGGCCGAGCCGCCCTCCGCGAGCCTGCGCACCGCCTCGAGGTCGTCCCGTCCCGTGGCATCCACGGGAGTGTCGGCCAGCGCCAGCTCGGCGTGGCCGAGGATCACCGCGAGCAGGTTGTTGAAGTCGTGCGCGATGCCGCCCGCGAGCCGCCCGAGCGATTCCAGCCGCTCGGCCTGGCGCAGCTGCTGCTGGAGCCGGTCGCGCTGGACGTCGGCGGCCACCCGGTCGGTGATGTCGCGCAGGATGCCCTCGACCGCGACCACCCGGCCCTGATCGTCGCGCAGGGCGACGGCGCGCTGCTCGGTCCACGCCTCCGTCCCGTCCGGCCGCCGCCAGCGCACCGCCAGCGGCTCGCGGGTCGGCGACCGCCACGACTCGCGCAGCGCCGCGCGGTCTTCGGGCACGACGAGCCGGAAAAGATTGCGCGGGTCGCCGCACAGGTCCTGCGGAGACCGTCCGAACACCGCCGTCGCGGCGTTGCTGAGGTATTCGACTTCGACGAAAGGATGCAGGCGGCAGCGGAACATGACGTCCGGGACATGTTCCGCGAACAAGCGCAGCCGTTGCTCGGTCGTGAGCAGCCGGGCCTCCGCCTCACGCTGCTCCCTTCGGGCAAGCGCCTGTTGCAGTTCCCGCCGCACCACCGGGACCAGCCGTGCCATCCGCCCCTTGAGGACGACGTCGTGCGCGCCGGCCCGCATCAGCTCGGCGGCCAGCTCCTCGCCGATCCGCCCGGACAGCAGGATAAACGGGACGTCCAGGCCGCTTTCACGCAGCAGCGCCAGCGCGCCCTCGGCGCCGAACCCCGGCATGTGGTAGTCCGAGATCACCAGGTCCGGCGGCCGCTCGGCCAGCGCCTCGGCCACCGCCCGCGCGCTGTCCGCCCGCTCGTAGTCGACCCGCAGGCCGCCGCGCTCCAGGTGCCGCGCGGTCAGCAGGGCGTCGTCGTCGCTGTCCTCGCAGATCAGGAGCCTGATGCTGTCGCCCATCAGCGCGGCGGGGCCGGGTTCGGCTCGTTGATCCGCAGCCAGTACGTGCCCAGGATCCGGACCATGGCCAGGAACTCGCTGAACGCGATCGGCTTGCGCACGAAGCTGTTCGCGCCGAGCCGGTAGCTCTCGGCGATGTCCCGCTGTTCCCGGGACGTGGTGAGCATGATGACCGGCAGCACGCGGGTGGCCTGCTCCGCGCGGATGCGGCGCAGCACGTCGAGTCCGCCGATCCGGGGCAGGTTGATGTCCAGCAGCACGACGGCCGGTGTGAGCGCGCGAGCGTACGGGTCGGATCCGGGCAGCAGCGCGGCGAGACAGGCCTCGCCGTCGGGCAGGTCGACGATCCGGTCGCCGAAGCCGTTCTTCGCGAAGGCGTGCCGGGTGAGCAGCACGTCGTCCGGGTTGTCCTCGACCAGCAGGACCGGGGCGTCGGTCATCGCTCGCCTCCCGCGGCCGGAAGGGTGAAGCGGAAGACGGCGCCGCCGCCCGGCTCCCCCTCCGCCCATATCCGGCCGCCGTGCCGGGCGATCACCCGCCCGACGATGGCCAGGCCGATCCCGCTGCCGTCGAAGTCGTCGCAGCTGTGCAGCCGCTGGAAGGGCGCGAACAGCTTGTCCTTGCAGCGCATGTCGAAACCGGCGCCGTTGTCGCCGACGAAGAAGACCCGGCGGTCGCGGTGGTCGTCCGCGCCGACCCGGATCTGCGGCTTTTCCGTCTTGGCGGTGAACTTCCACGCGTTGGAGATCAGGTTCTGCAGGACCAGCTCCAGCAGCGCCGGATCGCCCACGGCGCGCAGCCCCTCCTCGATCTCCACCTCGACGCCGAGCTCGCGCTCCGGCGTCGCGGCGGCGAGGTCGGCGACAACGCGGTAGGCCAGCGACGTCAGGTCCACGGGCTGCCGGGTCAGCTCGGCCCGGGTGGTGCGCGAGAGGTTCAGCAGGTCGTCGATCAGCTGGCCCATGCGGTCGGTCGCGGCCAGCAC
>NZ_DASZGI010000107.1:0-9184 GCF_035938995.1 Actinocrinis sp. | reverse complement strand
CTTGCGTGCCGGTCGCGGACGGAGATGGCGTCGCCGGCGCAGTGTCCTGAGGTGGCAGAGGGCCATGGAGGCGCGGCGGTGGCGTTGGAGTAGTGCCCTGAGATGGAGCCGAGGTTCCGCTTCCGGGCAGCGGCAATGCCGGCGGCTCAGTGACCAGGTCGCCACCAGTAGCGTCGGCGGGCATCGTCAGAATCCAGCCTGGCCGGATCAGCGAGGCGATGGTCAGCTTGCTCCCGTCGGGCTGCACCCGGTCCTTGTTGAGGGCGAAGATCTCCTTGTACCTGCGGCCATCGCCGAGATGCCGCTGCGCGATCTCCCACAGCGAGTCGTGATGGCGGCCGTGCGGAGGCTGCACCCGGTAGAGCTTCGTGCCGCCCGAAGCCGCGGCCAGGCTCGGATCGCTGCCCGCGTCGAGGGCGGAGGTGGACGAATCGTCTGCGAGACGGACGCCGGTTTCCCCGCGCAGCGTCGGCAGATTGACGCTCGTCCCCGCGCTGGCGTTCACGGATGCGGCGGCGGAATCGCGACCCGACTGGGTGAAGAGACCGTGCGCTTTGGCCGGGCTGAGGAATGCCGCGGCCGTGCGTCCTTGGCCCTGCGCTTGGGACTGGCCCTGCCCTGCACCAGGTGCTCCGGGTCCCGGGACGGCGCCGGCCGTCGAAGCGATCGGATTGCGCAGGGCGGGCGGTCCCGCTTGGGCACCGAGGTGCGCGAGATCGGGCACGAATGAGGCAGCCGATGCCGTGATCATCAGCAGCGCCGCGACGAGTTGCCGGGCGAGGAACTGGCTCGGGCCCGCGCCGGGCACGCGCGCGGGCATCCCGACCCCGCGCCGCGCGGCCGCCATCTCGACCACGACGCAGGCCACGAACTGGGCCCAGGCCACCCACACGATGACCGCGAGCGCCTTGAGCAGCACGTCGGGGGTGATCGCCTGCTTGAAGAAGTCCGCGGACGGCATGTGGTGCGGCAGCGGCCAGCCGATGTAGCGCACCAGGGCGAACGGAATGACGCCGATCAGCAAGACGAGCGCGAGCAGCGCGCCGAGCCCCTTGACCACGTCCGTGAAGGTGCGGTGGTGCTTTAGCCGCTGCGGGCGCGGGACCCACTGCTCGGCCTGGGCGCCGGGCGCCGACCGAGTCGGCGCGCCCGAGGGGGGTGCCATGGCGTACCTCGCTCTCCGACGTCGAATCAGAACCCGGGTTGGGGATAGGCGGTGGCGCTGGCGTTCGCGGTGAACGTGCCGCTGTAGAACATGCTGAGCAGGATCGGGTTGTAGGTGAACGTGAGCCGCACTGTGACGACCGGCACGACTTGGCCCCCCGCCAGTTGTTTCGTTCCCGTCTGGAGGCACTCGGTAATCGCCGACGCCGGGTCGAGTCCCGACGCCTGGACCACCGCATCGCACTGAGCCGAGTAAGTGCTGTCAAGCGCGTAATTGCCCTGGCGCAGCTGGTCCTGGTTCAGGTCGTCCGCCGCGGCGCGCGCGGCCTGCTCCGCGATGTCGCCGATGCGCTGCCGCTCGGTGATCGCCAGCCCGCCATCGATCACGAGCCCGCCGAGCAGCATCGTCATCAGAGCCCAGAAGACGACGATGAAGGTGAAGGAGCCGCGCTCATGACGCCGGGGCAGGCCCGGCATGCGGCGCGGCATCCGGAGCCTCATGGCGTCGACCTCCGGAAGTAGTCCAGCGGGGCGGTGGCGTTGATCACGAAGGTCTTGGTGCCGAAGCTGAACCAGTCCAGGCTTCTGAGGTTGACGTTGCACACGATCTGGACCGTGTAGAGCTCGCCGGGGGCGAACGCCGCCGTCTGGTTGCCGGTGTTCGGATCGACCTCGTTGACGGACCAGCCGCCGTCGCACGTGCTGTCCATTCCGTCGGCAGTGGCCGCTTGCTGCGCCGCCCGCTCCGCCGATGTCGGATCGCGTTGCAGCGAGCCCATGCGCGCCGCGTCGCGGGCCGCGCCCTGGATGCTCCCCCGCGCGTCGACCAGGACTCCGAGAGCCACCAGGAACATGACGAAGCCGATGACGACCGGCGCGAGGATCACGACCTCGACCGCTGATATACCGGACTCCCGCGGCCGGCGATCGCGCTTCCGCTTCATCACACCTCCCTGGCTGTCCTGGTCCTTGTCAGTTGTCGGGGATGAACTGCTCGATCGGGCCTTCGCTCATCTCGGTGACCGACAGCGATCCGGACCACCACGGGAAGAGCGACGGCACGGAGACGGTGACCGTGACGGAGACGTTGTCCACGCCGTCGACTTTTTCCTTCGCTGCCTGGGAGCCGAGACTGCTCAGGCTCGGCGCGAGCTGGGTCACCCAGTGATCGGCCTCGTCGGTGGCGTCCGTCTGCCAGTTCGTGTTCGTGGCCGCCTCAGTCCGCGCGACGCGTGCACCCTCCTGGGAAGCTGCGATGGCGACGTGCCGCGAATACATGTAGAGCGCGAACTGCACGGTCAGGAAGATCATCAAGAACGCGAGCGGGGTGAGCATGACGAACTCGACCGCCGAGACGCCGCTCTCGGCGTCTCGGCGCTTGCCGTCACGAGCACCCCTGGGTCTCACCTGATCAAGGGCAGTTCTGTTGCGTGTTGGCGCCGTTGGCCCCGTTGATGCAGGTCGCGGCTTGGCCGGCCCGGCCGCGCACCGCCTGCGAGATCAGGAAGCCGACGAAGACGACGAGCCCGGCGACGATGAGCGTGATGATCACCCATTCGACCGCCGAGGCCCCGCGCTCCAGCTCGCCCGAGCGCGCCTTGGCGATCCGCGCACGTAGGCTCAGCCACGCGTACTCGAGCGCCTCACCGCCTGACAATGTGCGCATCGCAGTTTCCTCCTCTTGTGGATGGACCGCGCCCGGTTACTTCAACTGGAAGATCTGGGTCACGGCTGGGTACAGGATGAAGATCATGAACCCCGTGCACAGGAGCAGCTGCGCCACCAGCATCGACTGGGAGCGCGCACCCGCTTTTCCTTCCATCTCGGCCAATTCGCGATGCCGCATCGTCTCGGCGCGCGAGGACAGTGAGGAGCGCACTTTCGCGCCGTCGTCGGCGACCAGGGTGAGCGCCGACCCCAGGTCGGTCAGTTCCTTGATACCCAGGTCGGTCCCCAGCCGACCTAGCGCCGTCCACTGGGAGACACCGGTGAGTCTGGCGTCGGTCAGACAGTCGCGGATGCGGCGCAGCGCCCAGCCGTCGCCGACCTCGGCGGCCGTCATCAATGCCTCCGGCAGACCGCGGCCGCCGGCCAGGTTCATCGACACGAGGTCGAGGTAGGCGGCCACGACCCGGCGCATGTCGTCGCGCTTCGCCGCGGCTTCGCGACGTACCTCCAGGTCCGGCAGGATGAAGAAGAGTCCGCCGAACGTGAGCGCAAGCCACAGCGGGACGATCGGCGTGAGGTGAAGTCCCAGCAACGCGGCTGCGCCGAACACGAGCGGCCCGAACAGGAATCCGGTCGCGCCGAGCCCGACTTTCGTGGCCAGGAACTGCTGCCACGAGCGCTCCATGATGGCGAGGTCCGCGCGCACGGACCGCATCTCCCAGCCCTGCCGGGCGTAGAATTCGGCGATTCGCGCGCCCAGACGTTCCTTCGTGGAAGTGGCCGCGGGCGCCGGGGCGCCGAACTGTCCGAGCGAGCGCAGCGCGTCGATCCGCGCCACCTGCGCCGCGGCACCGAGGCGATGCGGTATCAGGGCCCAGACGACTACGAACAGACCCAGCCCGAAGACGGCGCCGATAAGGATCTCAGTCCACATCAGGGGCCGCCTCTCCGTGGTGGCGCCATTCCCTCGGCTGTCGCCTGCACCTGCTGTGGGCGGTAGAGCGGCGTCATCGGCTCACGTGCGGCGGACTTGATCAGGAAGCGGCTTGGCGGTTCGGTCATCGCGAGGCGACGCAACCACCAGAATCCGAACCCGAACAGACCGAGCACCGCAGTGAGCACGAGCTCGCCCATCGGCGTCCCGTACGGCCGCATGAAGCCGCGGTTGAAAATCGCCATCAGGAGCACGAATCCAACCACGACCCCGACGATGATCTGCACCGAGCGACGAGTGCCGGCCCGCTGGGCGATGATCCGCTGGCGCATGTCGACCTCTTCGCGCGCCGAGCGGCCCAGCGCCGTCAGCACGTCGCGCAGTCCCGGGCCACGCAGCTTCGAGTTGAGGATGAGGGCTGCGATGACGAGGTCCGCGGAGGAGTCGTTGATGTCGTCGGCGAAGTGCTGGAGCGCCTCGGGCAGGGGCATCCGGCCGCGTAGCCGGTCGAGCATCGCGTTCAGCGGCTCGCGCAGCGCCGGGTCCGCCGCCCGCGTGGTCGCCGGGATCGCCTGCTCGAGGCCGACCGCGCCGGCGATGGTGTCGCGCAGCGACTCCGTCCACATCGCCAGTGCCTCGACCCGCCGCATCGCCAGCTTTTCCGCGCCCGCGCCGCCGAAGAGTTCCCTCCAGAAGAAGGTGAGCACGATCGCGCCGAGCCCGAGCACGGGCCACTGGCTGGCCAGGCCGACCACGAGCCCGACCGCGAGAGCGATCACAGTGCGCTGACCATAGCGTTGGATCAGCGCGGCGCTGTCCGGGCCGCCGGTGGGGTCCTTCGGCCTGCGCGGGAAGCCGACCAGTCCGACGATCAACAGGGTGAGCCCGAGGCCCGCGACGAGACCGAAGGCGATCGCCTCGGCGGTGCCCTGGGTGAACAGCTCGGCAGGGTTCATCTCAGTTCCCTCACGCCCACAGTCCGCTGGGAACGTAGCCGTGCGCGACGAGTTCCTCGAGGCAGGCGATCGGCGAGCGCGGCACCGCGCGGCCGTCCAGCCCGGGGGTGAACACCTCGGAGGAAAGCACGCGGCCGTCGACGCCGTTGACCTCGCGGACCGACGACACATAGCGCCGCAGGGTGCCGCCGTGCACGTAGTCGTTGCGCTTCTCAATGAAGACCACGAAGTCGATGGCGCCGGCGATGAGCATGTGCGACGCCTCGATCGGCAGGTGCTCGGCCGCCTGGAGTGCATAGGTGGAGATGCGGTTGAACACCTCGACCGAGGAGTTCGCGTGGATCGTGGACAGCGAGCCGTCGTTGCCCTGCGACATCGCGTTGAGCATCGTGACGATCTCGTCGCCGAGCACCTCGCCGACGATGACCCGCGACGGGTTCATGCGCAGCGAACGGCGCACGAGTTCGGCCATAGATATGTGGCCAAGGCCCTCCGAGTTGGGCAGCCGCTCCTCGAACGCGACTACGTTGGGGTGCAGCTCAGGGAACTGATCCAGCCCGAGCTCGAGTGCCCGTTCGACCGTGATCAGGCGCTCGTGGGACGGGATCTCGTTCGCCATGGCGCGCAACAGCGTGGTCTTCCCGGCGTTGGTCGAACCCGCGATCATCAGGTTCTTGCGCGCGCTCACGGCGGCGGACAGGAACGAGCCGAGTTCCGGGAGCAGCGTGCCGTTGCCGACCAGGTCCGAGAGGAACACCTTGCCCAGGCGGGCGCGGCGGATCGAGATCGCGGGCCGCCGCGTGACGTCCATGACCGCGGAGAGTCGCGAGCCGTCCGGCAGCCGCAGGTCCAGCTGCGGATTGGCCGAGTCGAAGGGACGGGAGGACAGGCCCGAGTAGGCGCCGAGGATCTGGACCAGCTCGACGAGCTCGTCGTCGGACTCGGCGACCGGCTCGCCCATGACCTCGCGGCCGTCGGCGTACCCCAGGAACACATGGTCGCAGCCGTTGATGTCGATGTTCTCGATGTCCTGGTCGTCGAGCAGCGGCTGGAGCCGTCCGACACCGAACAGCGCGGCGTGCACGCCGGCGGCCAGCGCCTCTTCCTCCTCCGCGTTCGGTGGCGCGTGCCCGACCGTCACCTCGCTGCGCGCGTGCTCGTGCAGTACCTGGGCGATCACGGCGCGGGCGTACTGCCGCTCGTCCTCGCCGCTCATCGTCGGCAGGCCGGAGATCTGGTCCAGGCGGCGCTGTTCGGCGATCCGGTCGCCGACCTCCTGGCGCAGGCGCTTGACCAGCCCGTGATCCATCAGACGCCCACCGTCTGGCCCTGGTCACGGCCGAAGCCCTGCGTCCGGCCCTCGTGTTGGTCGTGGGGCTGCGATTGCGGCTGGTATGGATAAGGACCCTGACGTGTCAGGCCGTAGCGGCGGGTCACCGAGGTCGCCACGTCCCGGGCCGAGCGGATCAGCAGCGAGCGGTCGATCCGGGCGCGGCCGCGGCCGTTGAGCGCGGCGGCGCCGTCCGGGTCGTCAGCTAGCACGCCGAGCACCTCGGCGCCGCCAGCTGTCGCCGCCAGCAGCTCGCCGACCTGGGCCGCGACCTGCTTCGCGTCGCGGGGCGGGGCGATCAACACCACGCCGATCGGGGGCCGCGCCACCGACGCGGTCGAGGCGTGCGCGCCGTGCAGCTTCTGCGACAGGCCGTTGACGCGGTCGCGGACGTGCGCGATCTGTTCGGCGTCGGCGCGGGCGATGAGCAGCACCATCGCGGCGAAGGCCATCATCTCCAGCGTCGGGGAGTCGGGTCCGACCCTGCCGCAGTCGGCGATCACGTCGCCGCCGTAGCGCGTCTCTCCGTACTGGAGGTCGGCGAACTGGTCGAAGGATCGGCCGAGCCGTTGCCAGAGCGGGGCGAGCGCGGCCGCTTGCTCGGCCGTGCCCAGGCCGAGGAGCACGTCCATGCCGCCGTGTACCCGCTGCAGATGCTGGGGCAGTGCGTTGGTGTCGAAGCCGTGCCGCGCGGCGAGGGCTATGGACAGCAACCCGGTGTTCGGGTCGAGCGGCCCGCCGTTCTCCGCGGCCAGGCGATAGACCAGGTCGCCGCCGTGCGGATCGCATTCGGCGACCACCGCGCGGCGCGGCCAGGCGGCAGCGAGAGCCACCGCGCTCGTCGTGACCCCGGGCGATCCCTTGTCCCCCGCGACGATAATCAGCGCCATGATCCGCTTCCGGCTACTCGGTGTGCTTGTCGAATACGAGCACGAGGTTGCCGCCGGAGGCCGCCTGCACGACGGCCGAGGCGTCTTGCTGGGCCAGCACGAGCGAGATGTCCAGGTTGCTGGATGTGGTGCTCGGCGTGCCGACCGAGTAGACCTTCACGCCGGCGACGACGGGTCCGGTGGTGAAGCCGTTGGCCAGGTACTGCTGGCCGGTGTTCTGGTCGTTCTTGTTGGAGACGAAGTACGCGCTCACCGTGTCGCCGTCCTGGATTCCGGACGGGTACTGGCCCTCTTTGAGACTGACCCCGACCACTTCGGAGCCCTGGGGCAGCGGGACGGAGGTGGTGAGCATCTGGCCGACCAGGATCGTGCCGGGCAGAAGATCGGTCTCGGCGGTGTACTGGGAGAGCAGACCGCGTTGCGCCCACGTCACGTAGCTGATGCTGGAGTCGACCGCGACCATGACCTCGGTGATGGCGGTGTCGGCGACCGGTTGGCCCTGCGGCACCCGCTTGGTGATCTCGACGACGCCCACCCGGTCGCCGGCCCGCTGCTGCAGGTAGACCGATGCGAGCACACCGCACAGGACCAGCAGGAGGCCGAGGGCGATGAGCGCGGGCCTGCGCTCGCGTGGGGCGGACGGCGGACGGACGGTAGCCGGCGTGGGGCCGGGGCCACCGCCCAGGCCGGAGGCAGGCCCGGCGGGGCCGGTGACCGGCGGTGGCGCTAGACGGCCGGTGATGACGGGTCCGGACGCGGGTTTCCACCCGCCCCCACTCGGCGGCATGCCGTTGTCGATGTTTTTCACGGTGCTCAGGCCCCCCGGCCAGTCAAGTTGTGGTGCAAAGGGCGGCTTCAGGCCCGGATCGGATGCTGATAGTACCCGCGCGGTAACGCTATCGAACAGACCCAAGTGGTCAAGATCCTGAATCGCGCCCCACCTTGGCAAGGTGATGCCAGTTCAGGCCAGCCATTCCGACAAAGATTTGGTTAATTCCGACTTCTGCGACTACCCGGTCCGCAACCGGACGACTACGATCCGGTGCCGTCCTACCCTCTCGGTGCGGTGTTGCAACTTCAGAACCCCTCGGGCACCAGACCAGGGGTCTTGGGGACGGAAATTCCATGGGCCGTCGCAAAACCCTGTTCTCCGCGATCGCCGTGAGCGCGGCGCTGTGCGCGGTGCTGGCAGCGTGCGGCAACGCGGCGTCGCAGCCGCCCGCATCACTGCCGACTGCCAGAGCTGCGACCTCGCCGTCGCCGACACCCTCGACGCCGTCTCCGTCGCCCGACGCGTCCGCCTCGATACCGGCCGATCTGAGCATCAACTTCGAGCCGCCGGCGACGACCGATGCCACGCTGCTGTCGATCACGGCGGACGTGAAGTCAGTCGTTTATGCCTACGAAGAGGCGCTCGCACGGGGCAATGCCGACGACCCGCTGGTACATACGCTGGTGACGAAATACGCCGACGTCCAGATCACCCAGTTGCTCACCCAGCTCACCGCGAACAAGACCCGCCCGTCCGGCACCGTCACCTTCTTCAAGGTCACGCCGTCCCAGACGAACGGCTTCTATGGCGTCGCTTTCTGCGAGGACGACTCAAAGGCCTTACCGGTGACGGTGCAGGGCGACTCGCCGAAGGGAAGCGCGCCGAGCGGAAGCAGCGCTCTGCGACAGTGGGCTTTCTCGTTTGCGAAAGACAACACGGGGAGACTCGTCATCGACTACCTCTCCACGCAGGCAGGGAGCAGGTCATGCGGCTGAGCAGAAGGCCTATCGCAGTGCTGGCCGCCACGCTGACAGCCCTTAGCGCGGTCGTCGTTGCAGCGCCGAACGCGTCCGCGAGCGTGTCCTGCAATGGGGGCGCGTCGGTCAACCACGCGGTGAACTCTGCCCAGACGTTCGTCATCTGCACGATCATCAAGATGTACCCGTCCAGCACGCCCGCTGCGGGCAGCCCGACCTTCCAGTGGACGCCGCCGGTCTGCTGGCTCGAGCCCCAGTACACAGGCGCTGACCTGAGCGCGCTGATCAAAGGCGCGAACGCGAGCGCCCCCGACCCGGCGACGCAGGCCTATCTCCAGCAGATGGACCAGATGTATCAGGGCGAGGCGAACTATCACCAAGCAGACGCGGGCATGTGGTGGGGAGTCGGCTGCCGGACCGACGACTTCACCTACGCTTCGGTCTTCCCAGCCCAACAGTTCGCGGACGGCCTGAGCGCGAACAACCCGTGGGT
>NZ_DASZGI010000106.1:0-47995 GCF_035938995.1 Actinocrinis sp. | reverse complement strand
CTCATCGGGTCGCCTCTTTCCAGACCCGGTTCATGTCCTTGATCGCCCGCAGCGTGCCGCCGACCGTGCCGGTCACCTTCGACTTGCCGGTACGGGGCGCATAGTCGACGTCGATCTCGGTGATCTGCCACCGGGCTCGCTTGGCTGCCAGCACCGTTTCCAGCGGGTAGCCCGAGCGCCGATCCTTTACTCCGAGCCCGAGTAGTGCCTCACGCCTCGCGGCGCGCATCGGGCCCAGGTCGCGCACCGCCACGCCGGTCCGGCGCAGGCGGAACGCGAGTAGCACGTTCGCTGCTCTCGCGTGCGGCGGCCAGGCCCTCGACGTGACCGGGCGGCGTCGGCCGAGCACGAGGTCGGACCGGCCTTCGAGGACTGGGTCCGCTACGCGTGGCAAGTGTTGCGGGTCGAGCGAGCCGTCGCAGTCGCAGAAGCACACGACGGGCGCGGTCGCGGCCATCAGTCCGGCGTGGCACGCGGCGCCGAAGCCTTTCCGCGGCTCGGTCACCACCAGCGCGCCGAGCCGCGCGGCGAGCGCGCCCGAACCGTCGGTGGATCCGTTGTCCACCACGATCGCGCGATATCCGTCCGGCATCCGGCTGAGGACATACGGCAGCGCCCCTGCTTCGTCGAGGCAGGGCAGAACGACATCGACGAGCGGCATCGACATAGCAGGCTCCTGAATATCTGTGGGTGTGGGGGAGGCGGGCACGGGTGCGGTCAACTGAGGGCGGCCCGCCCAGAAACGCAGAAGTGAGACGGCTGCGATGATTGCCAGCGCGAGTCCGTAGCCGAGGCGCTGGCCCTCGACGAAATTCCAGCCGAGCGCCTTAGCCACCCAGCCGACGTGCACGGCCGTCGCGATCGCGAGCCATTCGACGCGGCCGTCGAGCGCGACCAGCACGCACAGCAGCAGCGCGTACCAGCCGAACAGCGGCGTCGTCACCAGCAGCATGACCCCGGTCAGCACGAGCGCGCCGCGCCACGGCCGGTCGGGGTCGGCGGACCGGTAGACCGCGAGTGCCGTGGCCGCGATGATCAGGGCCGCGGCGGCGCCGGTCCACTTGACCGGCAAAAACACGCTGAGCAGCATGTATCCGCCGCCCGCCGAATACCCCTGCTCGTTGAAATAGCCGGGCAGGAAGCCGATGACCTTCGTGCCCACCGCGATGACGTGCGGGAGATACGAGAGCGCGACGGTGGCGGCGGCCACCCCGGTGACGATCAGGGGTTTGCGGCGCAGCGTGGCGGGCCCGACGAAGACGGGCGTGAGCTTCGCTCCGATGGCGAGGCCGAGCAGCAGTCCGCCGAATATGGTTCTGCGGGTGGTGGTCGCTCGGGCGAGGACCACGAGGGCGCAAACTGTGAAGAGCGCGCCGAGCACATCGACGTGTGCGCCGTTGCCGGACTCATAGGCGACCAACGGGCACCAGGCCCAAAGCGCGGCCGAGCGCGGATCGCGGCCGAGCCGCCGCAGCCCGAACAGCAGCGCCGCCGCGGTCAGCAGCGCGAGCCCGGCGCCGGCGAATTGGATCGGCTTGTAGCGGCTGCCCGGCGGTGACACGACGTGCACGGCGAGGAAGTACGCCTCCGCGACCGGCGGGTAGATCGTGTGCACGGCGGGCCGGTTGATCAGCGAACAGCCGGGGACGAGATCACCGGGCTGGTCGGGGTCGGCGACGCCGGGCGCGATGCACCAGCCCGTCCGGTGCGCGGGCCAGAGGAACGGATCGCGCAGGCCGGCGAGTTGTGGCGCTGACGGCACGTAGGCGTAGGGATCGATGCCCGCTGCCTGGACCTTGCCGTCCCAGATGTAGCGGTACTGGTCGTCGCTGCCGGTCTGGTGATTCGACGCCGCGGCGAGTCCCACGGCCGCGCATCCGGCCAGGATCAGCACGGCCGCGGCGCGCACCGGGACGCCGCGCACCAGCCAGGCAGCCGCCGCGAACACCGCCCACGCTCCGCCGAGCCAGCCAAGGCCCGGCCATGCGTCGGGCTTCCCGGCGTGCACGAGTTCCCAGATCAGCCACGTCAGGGTGATGATGGCGAGGGTGGTAGCCGCGGTTCGGGTCCGGTGATGCATGTGATCCACCGTGGCAGCCCGCCCGCGCGGCGATGGCCATTGCGGCGCGGACGTAATCGCTCCGTAAGAGGTCGCCGGTGCCGTAAGCGCACCGTAAGGGCCTGAGAGGGTCCGGCCGGGCCTGCGACGGGTTTCGATAGGGCCATGTCCCTACTCCGGTTCCCCTCGCTGCCGAGACCGCGGGTGCGCGTCAGGCTCACGCGCCCGGCATTCGCACGCCCGGGGTTCATCGGCAGGGCGTTCGAACACGTCCGGTTCCTGCGCCGCGGCCCGATGCGCGAAGGCGCCTTCCGCGCCAATCTCCACGACGAGCGGACCGCCTCGCTGATCGGCACAGCGCTCGGAATCGCCTTTGCGCTCGCCTTCATCACCGGCCTCATCAGCCACGAGCTGCAACACCCGGCCAGCTGGTTCCCGCTGCCCACGCGCCCGGTGTGGTTCTACCGGGTGACGCAGGGCGTCCACGTGGCGAGCGGCATGGCCGCGATCCCGCTGCTCCTCGCGAAGCTGTGGACGGTCTACCCGAAGCTGTTCGCGTGGCCGCCGCTCAAGTCGCTCGCGCACGGGCTCGAGCGGCTCTCCATCGCGGTCCTCGTCGCCGGGGCGATCTTCGAGCTGGCCACCGGCCTGCTCAACACGGTGCAGTGGTATCCGTGGCACTTCGACTTCACCAAGACGCACTTCTGGGTCGCGTGGGTGACCGTCGGCGCGCTGCTGGTACACCTGGCGGTGAAGGCCCCTGCGATCGCGCGCGGCTGGCGACGGTCGGAGGCGGCGGTGGCGGTGGCGACGCCGATCGAGGAGAACGCAGGGGCAGGAGACGAGGGCGCGGGAGACGAAGAGGAAAGCGCGGTCGGGTCGGGCGTGGCCGCGTCAAACGCATCAGCGTCGAACGCGGTGAGCAGGCGGGCGCTGTTGACGGCGACGGGGCTCGCGGTCGGCGTGGTCACCATCACCACGGTCGGCCAGTCGGTCAACTCGCTGCGCTCGGTCGATCTGCTCGCGCCGCGCGATCCGAGCTTCGGGCCGCAAGGGATTCCGATCAACAAAACCGCCGCCGAGGCCGGGGTCGTCGCCCTCGCCTTCCATCCGGACTGGCGTCTCGGGGTCGTCGGTCCGGAGCCGTACCAGTTGACGCTCGCCCAGCTCAACGCGCTGCCGCAGTACGACGCCGTGCTGCCCATCGCGTGCGTGGAAGGGTGGTCGGCCAACGGACACTGGGCGGGCGTGCGCCTGCGCGACCTGCTGGACCGCGCCCGCGTACCCTCCGGTTCCGACGTCAACATCGTCTCGCTCCAACCCGGCGGCCCGTATTCGGTCACGACGATGCAGCACGAGTACACGCGCGACCCGCTCACCCTCCTCGCGCTGCGGCTCAACGGTGAACCGCTGAGCATCGACCACGGATACCCGGCGCGGATCATCGCGCCGGGCCGGCCGGGCGTGCTGCAGACCAAATGGGTCTCGCGGATCGAGGTGATCTGAGATGTCAGCCACCGCCTCAACGGACGATGCTTCTCAGGACGATGCCGCTCAGACGACCAAGGGCCCGCGCCCGCGCGGCGGCCGGGTGGCACTCGTGCTGCGCCTCCTCCTCGGCGCCGCAGGCTTGGCCGTCCTCGGAAACGGCGTCCGGGGCCTGCTGACCACCGCGCACGTGGCCGCGCTCACGTCGGTCGGCCGATGGCTGCTCGGCGGCCTCATCTTGCACGACGGGGTTCTCGCCCCCGTCGTGTTCACCGTGTGCGCCCTCGCCTACCGGAGGACCGGGCCGCGCCTGCGCCGTGCGCTCGCCGCCATCCTGCTCATCGGCGGCTCGGTCGTCCTGGTCGCGCTGCCGGAATTCCTGCTCCCGCCCGGGAACCCGAATCCGACCGTCCACCCGCTGAACTACGCCCGCGGACTGGCCATCGTCCTTGGCAGCGTGATCGCCGCGGCCCTCCTCCCGCTCCTGCTCAGCGCGGCTCGCGACCGCCGCCGGGCGCGTCGGCGAGCCCGCGCCGAGGCGCTGGAGGAATCCTTACAGACCGAGGAAGCCTCGCCCTCGCTGCCCGAGGCAGGACCAAATCCAGGCCCGGATGCTTAGAGTGGTCGGTGATGGAACTCAGCGCTGACGTGCTTGTGGTCGACGACGATCCGACCGTGTCCGAAGTGGTCGCCGCCTACCTGCGGCGCAGCGGCCACCGGGTGCGGCTCGCCGCCGACGGGCCGAGCGCGGTCGCCGCCGCCGACGCCTGGCGGCCCGACCTGATCGTGCTCGACCTGATGCTGCCCGGCTTCGACGGCTTCGAGGTCTACCGGCGCATCCGGCAGCTCGGCCCGATCCCGGTGATCATGCTCACCGCCCGCGGCGAGGAGAGCGACCGGATCCTCGGCCTCGAGCTCGGCGCCGACGACTATGTGACCAAGCCGTTCAGCCCGCGCGAGCTGACGCTGCGGGCCAACTCGGTGCTGCGCCGGGCCCGCCAGGCCGCCGGAATCCGTGGCGACGACTCGGGCGGCACGGCTGCCGCGACCGCCGACGTGCGGCGGATCGGCGACATCGAGATCGACGTGACCGGGCACCAGGCCAGCCGCGGCGGCGTCGCGCTGGCGCTGACCGGCCGCGAGTTCGACCTGCTGGCGTTCCTGATCGCGCACCCCGGGCAGGCATTCACCCGCGCCGAGCTGATGCGGCTGGTGTGGGGCTGGGACTACGGCGACCAGTCCACGGTGACGGTGCACGTGCGCAGGCTCCGGGAGAAGATCGAAGCGGACCCGGCCGACCCCAAGCTCCTGGTGACCGTGTGGGGAGTCGGATACCGGCTCGATCCGCCAGCTCCCGGCGGCGCGCCGACCGGCCCGATTGAACCACCGAAGATTGAACCGGTGGCACCGGGCGCCCGTTCTGACACCTCGGAAGCGGTCGCGCACCCCGCAGCCCCTCATTCCCGCGACATCGACGGAGCAACCCCGTGAGCGACACGGTACTGATCGTCCTCATCGGCGGCGGCTGCGCGATTGGGGTCGGCGTTCTGGGGCTGATCGCGCTGCGGGCCTTGCGCGGCCGCTCCGTCCGGCTCAAGCTGTTCACGGTCTCGATGGCCACCGTGCTCGCGGTGGTGGCGGGCGTCCTGGGCACCGCGCAGGCGATGTTCCTGTCCCAGCACGACTTCGGCGTCGTGCTCGTCGTCTGCGTCGCCGCGGGCGTGGTCGCCCTGGCGATGGCGGTGCCGCTGGCCCGCGGCGTCACGGCCGACAGCCGGGCGCTGCGCACGGCCCTGCGCAACCTCGGCGAAGAGCCCGCATACTCTCCCATCCCGTCCGGGACCGCCCGGCACGCCGCGCCGTCCCCGCCTGCCGCCGGGCTGGCCACCGCGGAGCTGGACGAGCTGAGCCGCGAGCTGACCACCACCGCCGCCCGGCTGGCCGAATCGCGCGAGCGCGAGCGGGCCTTGGAGCGGTCGCGGCGCGAACTGGTCGCGTGGGTGTCGCACGATCTGCGCACGCCGCTGGCCGGGCTGCGGGCGATGGCCGAGGCGCTCGAGGACGGCGTCGCCACGGACCCGCTGCGCTACCACACCCAGATCCGCATGTCGGTGGACCGGCTGGCGGGCATGGTGGACGACCTGTTCGAGATGTCCCGCATCCACGCCGGCGCGCTGCGGCTCTCGCTCGCCCGCGTCCCGCTGCACGACCTGGTCGACGAGGCGGTGGTCGGCGCCGATCCGCTGGCCCGCGCGCGCGGCGTCCTGCTGTCCGCCGACGTGCGCACGCCCCTCGCGGTGCGGGTCGACCCGAAGGAGCTGTCCCGGGCGCTGACGAACCTGGTGGCCAACGCCATCAGGCACACCCCGAGCGACGGATCGGTGCACGTGGAGGCGACCGAGCGGGACGGCTGCGCGGTCCTGGCGGTCACCGACGCCTGCGGCGGCATCCCCGACGACGACCTGGACCGGGTGTTCGAGGTGGCCTGGCGCGGCACCCCGGCCCGCACCCCGGAGCCGCTGGCCGGGGCGGGGCTGGGGCTGGCGATCGTGCGCGGCATCGTCGAGGCGCACTCGGGCGAGGTGGACGTGCGCAACGTGGTCGGCGGCTGCCGGTTCGAGGTGCGGCTGCCGGTCCCGGCCGTGTGACCAGGTAACGCGCCGTACCGCGTTTGTCGTCAGTCCGCCGCGATCCAGACTGTGGTCGCGTTGCAGAACTCCCGGATGCCCAGGTGCGACAGCTCCCGGCCGTAACCGGAGCGCTTGACGCCGCCGAACGGCATGCCGGGGTGCGACGCGGTCATCCCGTTGAAGAAGACGCCGCCCGCCTGCAGGTCGCGTACCAGCCGCTCCCGCTCGCCCGCGTCCCGGGTCCACGCGTTCGAGCTCAGGCCGAAGGGCACGTCGTTGGCCACGGCGATCGCCTCGTCCAGGTCGGCGACCCGGTACAGCGTCGCGACCGGACCGAACGCCTCCTCCCGGTGGATGCGCATCTTCGCGGTCACCTCGGCCAGAACTGTGGGCTCGTAGAACCAGCCGGACTTCAACTCGGGCGCGGCGGGCCTGCGGCCTCCGCACAGCACCGCCGCGCCGACCGCGACCGCGTCCTCGACCAGGGCCTCGAGGTCCGCACGGCCGCGCTCGGTGGAGAGCGGACCCACGTCCGTCGGCTCCTCCATCGGGTCGCCAACGCGCAGGGCCGCCATGCGGCGCACGAAATGCTCGGCGAACTCGTCGTAGACGTCGGTGTGCACGATGAAGCGCTTGGCCGCGATGCAGGACTGGCCGTTGTTCTGCACCCGGGCGGTAACCGCTACAGCCGCGGCCCGCTCGATGTCCGCCGACGGGAGGACGACGAACGGGTCGCTGCCGCCGAGTTCCAGGACCGTCTTCTTCACCTCGTCGCCGGCGATCGAGGCCACCGAGCGGCCGGCCGGTTCGCTGCCGGTGAGTGTCGCTGCGGCGACCCGCGGGTCGCGCAGGACGGCCTCGACCGCGCCGGACTCGATCAGCAGCGTCTGGAAGACGCCCTCGGGGAAGCCGCCGCGGCGCAGCACATCCTCGAGGTAGAGCGCGGTCTGCGGCACGTTCGAGGCGTGCTTGAGCAGCGCGGTGTTGCCGGCCATCAGTGCCGGTGCGGCGAACCGGACGACCTGCCACAGCGGGAAGTTCCACGGCATGACCGCGAGCACGGTCCCCAGCGGCCGGTACCGGATGTACGCCTCGGCCGCGCCCGAATCCTTCACGTCGTCCGGTGCGACCGGTTCGTCCGCGAGCAGCCGCTGTGTGCGCGCCGCGAACCAGCGCATCGCCTTCGCGCACTTGGCCGCCTCGGCGCGGGCCGCCACGAGCGTCTTGCCCATCTCGGTGGTCATCAGCCGGGCGGCGTCGTCCCGCTCGGCGTCCAGGAGGTCGGCGGCCCGGTTCAGATACCCGGCGCGGGTCTCGAACGAGGTCGTGCGGTAGGTGCGGAACGCCTCAGCGGACAGACTGAGCGCGGCCTCTACTTTCTCGGGACCGAACGGGTCGAAGGTCCTGAGGGTCTCCCCGGTGGCGGGGTTCACGGTGGCGATCGACATGGCTGGCGCCTCCTCGTCCTCGGTCCTCGTCGTCGAGCCGCGTGGGCACCTGTCCTCCTGCCCGCTCAGCGGCGCGGTGAACGACCCGCCCAGGTCGACTTCGAAGAACCATCGGACGCTGTTGACATCACAGCCGAGGTCGAAGAGCTGTCAGGCGGCCGCGGCGGCGAACTCGGCGAGGCCGTCGGCGAACTCGACCCGCGGCTCCCAGCCCAGTTCCTTGCGCAGCCGCTCGTTGGACGCGGTCACGTGCCGGACGTCGCCGAGCCGGAACTCGCCGGTCACCACGGGGATGGGGCCGGCCAGCGCTTCGGCGAGCCCGGCCGCGAGGTCGCCGACGGTGCGGGGAGTGCCGCTGCCGACGTTGAACGCGCGCCGCGACCCGGCGCCCGCATCGGCGGTCCAGTCCAGGGCAGCCACGTTCGCCGAGGCCACGTCCCGCACGTGCACGAAGTCGCGCCGCTGGCGTCCGTCCTCGAACACGCGCGGCGCCCGTCCGGCGGCGAGGACGGAGCGGAAGATCGCGGCCACACCCGCGTACGGCGTGTCCCGGGGCATCCGCGGTCCGTACACGTTGTGGTACCGGAGCATCGCGACGCTGCCGCCCGCGGCGCGCGCCCACGACGAGGCGAGGTACTCCTGCGCCGCCTTCGTCGCCGCGTAGACGTTGCGCGGGTCCAGCGGAGCCTCCTCCTCGACGAACCCGGGCGACAAGGGCTCACCGCACACCGGGCACGGCGGCTCGAACCGCCCGGCCACGAGGTCACGCTCGGCCCGAGGCCCGGGCTCGACGCGGCCGTGCACCGGGCAGTCGTACCGGCCCTCTCCGTAGACGACCATCGAGGAAGCCAGGACCAGCCGCCGCACCCGCGCCTCGGCCATGGCCGCGAGCACCACCGCCGTGCCGAGATCATTGCAGCCCGCGTAGTCGGGCGCGTCGTTCAGATCGAGCCCGAGCCCGACCATCGCGGCCTGGTGGCACACGGCGTCCACCCCGTGCACCGCCGACCGGACCGCGTCCGCGTCGCGCACGTCCGCCGCGATCATCTCGACCCCGTCCGGCAGCCTGCCACGGGCCTGCTCCGGGTCCGGGTGCACCGCGGGAAGGAGCGCGTCGAACGCGACCACCTCGTGTCCGGCGCCGATCAGCGCCTCGACCACGTGCGAACCGATGAATCCCACTGCGCCGGTGACCAGTAGTCTCATGCGGTCAGGCTAGGACGGGCGAACGCGGGTCATTGTCGGTGTGGCGCTCCCGTCACTGTTCCGTAAGATCCGCCACTTCTCGTGCAGACGTCGCCACGCCGGCCGCCCGTTCGGCCCGCCGCGGGTGCGGCCGGAACGGGGCGCCTTTAGCGTGGCGGCGTGGAAGGCCTGACCGTGCCCGCCCTGGAGGCCGACCCGCGAGGGCTGACCACCGCGCAGGTCGCCGAGCGGGTCGCGGCCGGTCGCGTCAACACGGTGCCCGAGCGCAGCAGCAGATCACTCGGCGCGATCATCCGGGCTAACGTGCTGACCTGGTTCAACGGGCTGATCGGTACCCTGTTCGTCGTCATGCTCGTGGTCGGGCCGGTGCAGGACGCGCTGTTCGGCTTCGTGGTCGTGTTCAACGCGCTGATCGGCATCGTGCAGGAGTGGCGGGCCAAGCGGACCCTCGACGCGCTGGCGATCGTCGGTGAGGCGCGGCCCCGGGTGCTTCGTGACGGGACCGAGGTCCAGATCGCCGCCGCCGACCTCGTGGTGGACGACTTGGTGCTGCTCGGCGCGGGGGAGAAGATTCCGGTCGACGGCGTCGCAGTGGATCTCGCGGCAGTGGATCTCGTGACTACGGCAGAGTCCGCACTCGAGGTGGACGAGTCCCTGCTGACCGGCGAGGCAGACCCGGTGCTCAAGCGGCCCGGCGACGAACTGTTGTCGGGCTCCTTCGCGGTCGCCGGAACCGGGGCGATGCTGGTCACCCGGGTCGGAAGCGATGCGCACGCAGCTCGACTGGCCTCGGAGGCGCGCGAGTTCTCCCTGGTCAAGTCAGAGCTGCGGGACGGCATCAACCGGATCATCAAGTTCCTGACCTACCTGCTGGTCCCGGCTGGGATCCTGCAGGTGATCGTCCAGTCGCGGGTAGCTGGCGGCGTGCGCGCGGGGATCAGCCGCAGCGTCGCGGGCATCGTGCCGATGGTGCCGGAGGGGCTGGTGCTGCTCACCTCGGTCGCGTTCGCGGTGGGCGTCGTGCGGCTCGGACGCCAGCAGTGCCTGGTGCAGCAGCTGCCCGCGATCGAGGGCCTGGCGCGAGTGGACACGGTATGCCTCGACAAGACCGGCACGCTGACCGAGGGCGGGATGCGGCTTGCCGAGATCAGGCCGGTCGGGCCGATACCGGACGAGCAGGTGCGCGAGGTGCTTGGAGCGTTGGGCGCCGTCGACACTCGTCCGAACGCCACGATGGCCGCCGTCATCGAGGCATGTCCCGCGCCGAAGTCCTGGCACGCCCGCGACGTCGCGCCCTTCTCCTCCGCCCGCAAGTGGAGCGGCGCCGAGTTCGCCAACAGCCGCGGCACATGGCTGCTCGGCGCGCCGGACGTGCTCGGCGCGGGAACCGCGGCGGCGGCGCAGGCACAGCAACTCGGGGCGAGTGGCCTGCGGGTGCTGATGCTGGCCTCCCGATCCGGGCCCCTGAACAGTGTTGTTTTGAATGGGGCCGATCTGAGCGACGTCGAGCCGGTCGCGCTGATCGCCTTCGAGCAGCGAGTTCGTCCCGACGCCGCCCCGACCCTCGCCTACTTCGAACGCCAAGCAGTCACCCTCAAAGTGATCTCCGGGGACAACGCCGTCTCGGTCGGGGCCGTCGTCGCGGGACTCGGGCTGCCCGGCGCCGAGCACCCGGTCGACGCGCGCTCGCTGCCCGAACAGGACGGGCCCTTCGCCGCCGCCGTCGAGGGCAACTCGGTCTTCGGCCGGGTGACCCCGCGTCAGAAGCAGCGGATGGTCGAGGCGCTGAAGGCCGGCGGGCACACCGTCGCGATGACCGGCGACGGCGTCAACGACGTGCTCGCGCTCAAGTCCGCGGACATCGGCGTCGCGATGGGCTCCGGCTCGGGGGCGGCGCGGGCGGTGGCCGAGATCGTGCTGCTCGACGAGCGGTTCGCCACGCTCCCGGCGGTGGTCGCGGAGGGCCGCCGGGTCGTCGGGAACGTGGAGCGGGTCTCGAACCTGTTCCTAGTCAAGTCGTTCGAATCGTTCCTGCTGGTGGTGCTGACTGGTATCGCGCGGCTGCCCTATCCGTTCTTGCCCCGGCACACGTCCCTGATCGGGGCGCTCACGATCGGCACCCCGGCGTTCTTCCTCGCCCTCGCGCCGAACACCGCCCGGGCGCGCACCGGATTCGTCCGCCGCGTGCTGCGGTTCGCCGTCCCGGCCGGGCTGGTGTCCGGGGCCGCGTCGTTCGCCTCGTATTCTGTCGCCCGTCTCGAACCCGGCGCAGGGCTCGAGGTGGAGCAGACCAGCGCGATGGTCACCCTGTTCGCGGTCAGTCTGTGGGTGCTGATGCTCGTTGCGCGGCCGTTCGCTTGGTGGAAGGCGCTGCTGGTCGCGACGATGACGGCCGCGTTCCTGCTGGTGGCACTGCTGCCGCTGGGGCGCCGGGTGTTCGACTTGCACTTCGGCACCTGGCAGCAGACCGCGACGGCGCTGGCCGTGGCGGGCTGCGCGGCGGTCGCGCTCGAACTGTTGTGGCGATTCGGGCATGGACGATCGCCGAGTGGGAAACCAGGGGACGTGCACGGCGTAAGCGGGTGATGCAGGTGGCGACAGTCGAGCGGGACACCGCGGAGGCAGTGGCAGAGGGTCCGACCCTGGACGGTCGGTACCGGTTGGAGCGCAGGCTCGGCAGCGGCGGCATGGGGAGCGTGTGGCAGGGCCGCGATCTGCTGCTGGGCCGCAAGGTCGCGATCAAACTGGTCGTCGGGCCGGTGCCCGTCGGCCCGGTGATCGGCGGCGGGGACGAGCGGTTGCGGCGCGAGGCGAAGGCGCTCGGCGCGCTGGCCCACCCCAGCATCTCGCGCCTGTACAACTACTGCGAACGAAACGAACATACGTACCTTGTGATGGAGCTGGCCGAGGGCGAGAGCCTGGCCGCGCATCTGACGCGCGGCCGCATTCCGCCAGCGCGGGCCGTCGACATCGCTGCTCAGTGCGCTGAGGCGCTGGACGCCGCGCACCGCGCCTGGGTCGTGCACCGCGACGTCAAGCCGGGCAACATCGTGCTCACCGCCCAGGGTGTCAAACTGGTGGACTTCGGTATCGCCTCGACTGCGGGCGACGGCGCGCTCACCGCGGCCGGTCGCGTCCTCGGCACCGCCGCGTATCTCGCGCCTGAACGCGCGACCGGGCGCCCCGCTACGCCTGCCGCCGACTTGTACGCGCTCGGCGTGGTGCTCTACGAGATGCTGGCCGGGAGCCTGCCGTTCCGCGCGCCCGATCCGATCGCGATGATGTACGCGCATACCGCGGCTGATCCGCTCCCGCTGCCGGACGACGTTCCGCCCGCGCTCGCCGAGATCTGCCGCAACCTGCTGGCCAAGGACCCGGCCGCCCGGCCGCGTTCCGGAGCGGCCCTGGCCCGGATGCTGCGCGACGCCTCGCTCGACGTGCCGATCCGTCTTCGCCCGGCGTCCATTGCCCGACCGGTCGCTGCCGCGCCGATGGCGGCGCCGCGGGTCGCGTCGGCGGGTGCGGGCTTGCGCACCCGCCGCGCTGCCGCGCTCGCAGTCGGCGCGGCCGTGGTCCTGATGGTCTGTCTGCTCACCGGGTTGCTCGCCCACGGCAGCGCCGCCGCGCCGCCGCCGGGCCACGACAGGCACTCCGCTCCCGCGACACGGCCCGCGCCGGGAAAGTGACTGCGGCGCAAAGGCGACGCGGCGACTACATATACACAGCTACTACATATACGCGGCTACTACATGCCGCGGACCTTGGTGATCCGGATCCGCATCGCGACCGGGTATTTCTCCGCGAAGGACGCCGTGTCGCCGAAGATGCGCGTCGCCTCCTCCGCGTACTTCTCGCAGTACGCGGCATGGTCGGTCGCCGGGGGGAAATCGTCGAGCAGCTCCGCGTCCCCGGTCAGGACGACGATGTCGCCTCCTCGGCCGTTGCTGTCGAGGTTCAGCGAGACGCGCGGGCGCGCCTTGACGTGGGCGAGCCGCGCCGCGCCGGTGCGGTTGTAGATCAGGAGGCTGTCCTCGCCCTCCCAGAGGAACCAGACCGGGTTGGGCTGGGGTGTGCCGTCCGCGCCGATCGTGGTCAGCCAACCCACGATCTCGCCGGTCAAGCGCTCGTGCACGCGCTTGCCGAAGGGGGTCGAGACGTCAGGGATAACATCGCTGGTCATGATCTCAGAGTACGCCGACCGGACGAGGCACGGCGTGGACGTCTGCGTCGTCGGCTCGATCAACCGCGACCTGCTGTTCCCAGTCGCCCACCTGCCGCGGGCCGGACAGACGGTCATCGCCGGGGACATGGGCGTCCTGCTCGGCGGCAAGGGTGCGAACCAGGCGGTCGCGACCGCCCGACTCGGCCGGTCGGTGGCGCTGCTCGCCCGGGTGGGTGAAGCGGACGGCGCCGCGCTGCTCGATTCGCTCGCCGCCGCGCACGTCGACACCACCGCCTGCCTCGCGACCCCGGACGCGCCAAGCGGCCACGCCGCGCTCGTCGTCGCGCAGGACGGCCAGAACATCATCCTCGTCTCGCCCGGCGCCAACGCCCGTCTCACCCCGCAGGACGTCGCCCGGCATCGCGCCCTGATCTCTGCCGCGCGGGTGTGCCTCGTCCAGCAGGAGATCCCGGCCGAGACAGTCGCCGCAGTCCTGGATGCCGCCGCGGATGCGGGTACGGTCGTCGTGCTCAATCCGGCGCCGCATCGACCTCTCACCGATGAGCTGCTGGCGAAGGTCACGGTGCTTGTGCCGAATGCCGGAGAGCTGGCTGACCTGCTCGGCGCCGCGGAACCTGACACGCCCGAGGAGGCTGCGCGGCTGTTGCGCGGCGCGGCGCTGCCGTGCGGGGCGGTGATCGCGACACTCGGCGTGCACGGCGCGGTCGTGGCTCAGGGAACCAAGACGATCTACGTGGCGGCGCCCCCCGTTACGGCCGTGGACACCGTGGGCGCGGGCGACACCTTCTGCGGCGCGCTCGCCGACGCACTCGCCCGCGGCGACGACCTGGTGGACGCGGCACGATGGGCCGTGCACGCGGCCTCCCTCGCGACGACCGCGCCTGGAGCGCAGGGCGGAATGCCGACGGCGGCTCAGGTGGCCGAGCTGCTGCAAACGGGCGAGGCGCCTGCGCCGCGTGAGCTGGCCGGTTGACGGGTGTCTCGGCGTCGGTCACGGTGAGAAAGACGCGCAGCCCCGAGGCTGATTCTCGGGGCTGCGCCGACTTTTTGAGCCGTTTCAGTGCTTTTCAGCGCTGTTCAGAGTGCTGAGTGCCGGTACTACAGGCAGAGCTGGACGCTGGCCTCGCTCGCGCACAGCAGCAGGCTGACGTCGCTGCCGTCGCCGCCGCCCCAGCGCTCGGTCGGCGACTCCATGGCCTGAAGGTCGAGAAGGGGCATGGTTTCCTCCTGTGATCGGGATCGGGATTTCGGGTCAACCCCCTGCGAAGGGGGTCGTCTAGGGGTCGGCGGGCGGCAGCAGCGGCAGATGCGCCGGGGTCTGCTGGAGCGCCGCGCCGAGGGCGAGCAGGATGCCCGCCGAGCCGGTGGCCAGGTCGGTGGACAGCCGCAGCAGCTGCTCGCCCGGGAACATCAGCCGCCCGTCGCGGCGCACCGCGTGCCACGTCAGCCGTCTGATCTGGTCGGCGAGCGCGGACGAGTCGCGGCCTCGCTCGTCCGCGAGGGCGAGGATCATCCCGGCGCGGCCGGAGAGCAGGCCGGCCTGCACGTAGAAGCGCGAGGTCGCGGCGACGCGGATCGCGTGCGCGGCTTCGGCCAGGTCGTCGGCCGGGCGGTGCCGCAGGAGGCGTCGCAGCACCATGCCGATGCCCACGCTGCCGTCCGCTAGATAGGGCATGGTCCGTCGGCCCTCGTTGACGTGGAGCGCGCCGCTGCCGTTCGCGGTCGGCACGCAGCGGCGCAGATCCTGCCGCACCGCAGTCTCGGCGGCGTCCAGCCAGGTCTTGTCCCCGCTGTCCTCGAACATCGCGAGGAACAGCAGCGCCGGACCGGAGCAGCCGCGCATCAGGCCGGCCCGCGGACCGCCTCCGCCGCTGATGC
The DNA here is from genome assembly GCF_035938995.1 of Actinocrinis sp. GTDB lineage: Bacteria > Actinomycetota > Actinomycetes > Streptomycetales > Catenulisporaceae > DASZGI01. The sequence continues at coordinate 33,103 of NZ_DASZGI010000106.1, read as the reverse complement.
GTGGCGCATCCGGAGCTTCGCCCAGTCGGTCGGCGGCGATCGCGGCCGCGGTGAGGGCGTGGTCGCGCAGGGCTGCGTCGTCGGTGCGCCGGGCGAAGTGCAGCAGGTTCAGTCCGATCCCGCCGAGGCCGCCGTACAGATCGGAGCCGAGCCGCTGCCACCGCTCGTCCAGTGCGGCCGCGAGCAGGCGGTCGGCGGCTTCGGGGTGGCCGAGTAGGTCGAGTACGTGTGCGATTCCGTGGAGGCCGTCGTAAAGGCCGAGCGGGGTGTCGTGCGGCGGCTTGGCCGCCCGGCGCAGCAGCCAGTCCTCGTATTCGGGCTGGATCGGCACACCGGTCTCGTGAAAGGCGTAGAGCACACCGGCAGCGCCATGGGCCAGATTCAGGCCGCCGCCCGGGACGGTGAACTGCCGCACGTCGCCAGGGAAGAGGCGGTCCTCACGCTCCGGCGTCGCCGCAGCGCGGATTCCATCGGCGACTGCGTCGCGCAACGGGAGCCAGGCCGGCTCGGGTGTCGCGAGGAGCGGCTCTGGTTCCGTGCGGTCCGGTTCGGCGCCGCCGATCTCGCGGACCGCTTCGTCCAGGAAGTCGGCGGGCACGTCGGGGAACTCGGCCGCGATGATCCGCGCCATGGCCGCGGCGTGTGCCCGGTCCAGCACGAGCAGCGTGGTCAGCGGCATGAACAAGGCGAGCCTGAGACAGGCGAGCGCGTACCGGTCGACCGCAAAGCCGGTGCGGTCCTTCGGGGCCAGAAAAGCCCGGCTGGCCAGAGTGCGGCGCGCGTCGTTCCCGGCCGGGGCGGCCACCTCGAAGTCGATCAGCGCGACGGTGTCGTCCGGCCGCACCATGATGTTGAACAGATGCAGGTCGTTGAACACGAGTCCGTGCGAATGCAGCTGCGCCACGGCCCGCTCCGCGTCGTGCTGGATTCCCAGCGCCCACGCGGTGTAGTCGGCCAGCGCCTGAGGATCGGCGTTCGGGCGGGTGAGCGGGTAGCGCTCGGCGAAGAAGGAGTTGAGCGCGCGCCCCTCGATGTACTCGAGCACGAGGAAGTGGTGGTCGCCCAAGGTGAAGTAGTCGCGCACCTCGGGGGCGACACCGCTGCCCGAGATGAGCAGAAGCATCTCGCGCTCGTGCCGGAGCCGGTCCACCGCGTCTTGGCCATTGCCGACGAGCCCGGCGTGCGGCCGCGCCTCCTTGAGCACGACTGACTCCCCGGTGCGCCGGTCCGTGGCCCGGTAGACCCCGCCGCCGTTGGAAAAGTGCAGCGCCTCGGTGATCGTGTAGGGCAGATCGACAGTCGCGGTGGCGTTGCGGGCAGCCAGATGCGGGGAGAGGAACGCGGGAAGCTGTACCCACGACGGCGGCGCGAACACCGGGCCACGCGGGTCCGGGATCAACTCGCCGCGCGGATCCGCGATCGCCGGCACCAGTTGGCCGGACGGATCAAGGCAGCGGCGCGGCGCGAATCCGCCATAGCGCACATAAAGCGGGCCGTCACCGTACCGTAAATCACTCAGAATATAAGGACCCGGTTCGTCGCGCAGAAGTTCTCCGAGTCCGGCGAGCACACGTTCGAGTGCGCCCTCGTCGACCGGGTAGAGAGTGACGAGTTTTCCGCTCCCCCCGCGGTCAGCGTATTTGGCATTGCGAAGCAACAAAAGCCGCGGGCCGCGGATGAACTTGAATGCGACGCGCTCGCGGACGCAGTACTCCCACACCACGTCCAGCACCCGCTCGGCATTCCCCAGCGTCGCCGATACATGGATCTTCCAGCCCTGATCTGGCAGGTGGTGGGCATCGGGGTTGACGTGCCACCAGTCGCCGGACGCCTGAGTACTCCAGCCGGCCGGCGGTTCACGGTCGGCCACCGGGAACACGGCCTCCCGGCCGGCCGACTGGTCGTAGAACGCCGGGTCGGCAAGGCAATAAGCCTCGTAGCGCTTGTCCATACGGTTACCCTCGTGGTGGGTATGGCAGCGGCGTTTTATGGCTCCTGACAGAGGAGCCATTGCGCACCGCGCGGGGTGGCGGAACCTGGCGCTCTCGCGTACCGGAAAATAATCGAACGCTGATTCTTGAACCGCAATCACACTAAAGGGTGAACCGGCATGCATATGCGCCGTACGTTTGCATCGAGCTGGTGACCTGCGAATTCGGCCGGGACGTGAAAACATTTCAGAGGACGCCGGGACGTATTGGCGCACCGCGGGGGAGTGTGGAGGAGCGCAAGGGGCGCGCGGTGCGCGGCGCCGGTCCGGGCGCAGCGACCTGGGCCTTTGCCGGTGGTCACGCGTGAAATTAGGTCGTCGACCCCATGCGGCGACTGTCGGCTCCATGCCGTAGGGTGGTCCCGCGGCAAACTTGAGATATATCGCGAGCACGATCACCATTCCGGGGCAGGAGGCACAACGGTGACCCAGGCGCAGGACGCGACGGCGCGCCCGAGCGGGACGCATACTTTCGGCGGCACGATGATCTCGGCCGTCGGGCTGGCCAAGACGTTCAAGACCAGGCGCGGCGAGGTCGAGGCCGTGCGCGGCGTGGACCTCGAGGTGAAGGCGGGGGAGATCGTCGGCTTCCTCGGGCCGAACGGCGCCGGGAAGACCACCACCCTGCGCATGCTGACGACGCTGCTCGAACCCACGGCGGGCACCGCGATCGTGGCCGGAGCGGATCTTCGGCGCGAGCCGGCCGAGGTGCGACGCCGGATCGGGTACGTCGGCCAGGGCGGCGGCACCGACGGAGCGTGCACGGTCGCCGAGGAACTGGTCACCCAGGCCGAGCTCTACCGGATCGGGGCCGCAGAGGCGCGCGAGCGTTCGCAGGAACTGCTGGTGCAACTGGAGTTGGCCGGTCTGGAGGACCGCTACATCAAGACGCTGTCCGGCGGCCAGAAGCGGCGCCTGGACATCGCCCTCGGCCTGGTGCACGCGCCCGCGCTGGTATTCCTGGACGAGCCGACGACCGGTCTCGACCCGCAGAGCCGGGCCAACTTGTGGTCGCACGTGCGGCGGCTGCGCGACGACCTTGAGACGACCGTGTTCCTGACCACGCACTACCTCGAGGAGGCGGACGCGCTGTGCGACCGGATCCTCATCATCGACTCCGGCCGCATCGTCGCCGAGGGGACGCCGGAGGAGCTCAAGAGCCGGATCTCCGGCGACCTGGTCACGATCGAGGTGGACGACGATCCGGCCGCCGCGCTCACGGCGCTTGAAGGACTCGAGGGAGTGCGGGAGACCTCCACGTCGGGCCGCGTGCTGCGGGTGGTCGTCGACTCCGGGGGCCAGATCCTGCTGGGCATCATGCGCGCGATGGACGCGGCGAGCGTACCCATCGCCTCGATCCAGCTGGCCCGGCCAACCCTGGACGACGTGTTCCTCACCCTGACCGGCCGCTCGCTGCGCGACGACAGCCCCGCTACTGCTAACGCCGCCGCTCCCGAGCCCGAAGCCGCGTCCTGACCCGGCGAGTCAAAATGACCGGTCGTCTTGATCCAGCTGCCACGCGCAGTCACCCTATGGCGAATCCTGACTCGACACGGTCGTCAAAATGACCGGTCGTCTTAGAATCGTCGCCGCGCGTAGGGGTCCGTCAATGTGCCCTGACCTGGCTAATTCAAAATGACCGGTCGGCTTAACTTGGCCGCCGCCCGCCGCCCGCCGCCCGCCGCCCGCCGCCCGCCGCTGTCCTGACCTGGTGGGCGAAAATGGCCGGTCGTCTTAAATCGACCAAACTGCCGCCCGCCGCCCGTCCGGCCCCGAATCCTCCGCAAGCCCGAGTCCCAGGAGCCCCACGATGAACGTCCTGCGCGACACCATCCTGATCTTCCGACGGCAGCTGCGCCTGTCGCTGCGCAACCCCGCGTGGCTCATCATCGGCGTGATCCAGCCGATCCTCTACCTCACCCTGTTCGGCCCGCTGGTGAAGCACTTCGTCGGCGCGCCGGGCGCCTCCTCCGACCAGGCCTGGAAGATCTTCGTGCCCGGGCTGCTGGTCCAGCTGGGCCTGTTCGGCTCGCTGTTCGTCGGCTTCGCCATCATCGCCGAGTACCGCGCCGGGGTGATCGAGCGGATGCGCGTGACCCCGGTCAGCCGCTTCGGCCTGCTGTTCGGCCGGGTGCTGCGGGACGCCGTGGCGCTGCTCGCGCAGTCCGCGATCCTCATCGTCACCGGGATCCTGATGGGCCTGCGCGCCCCGGTCGGCGGCGTGTTCTACGCCCTCGTCTTCGTCCTGCTGCTCTCGGTGAGCATGTCCTCGCTGTCGTACGCCCTCGGCCTCGCGCTCAAGAGCGAAGACGCGCTCGCGCCGTTGCTCAACTCGGTCGCGGTGCCTGTCCTGCTGCTTTCCGGGATCCTGCTGCCGCTCACCGAGCAGTCCGCGCCGACGTGGCTCTACGACATCTCTCGGATTAATCCGTTCCGGTACATCGTTGACGCGATGCGGCAGGTGTTCCTCGGTGAGTACGCGAACACGACCGTCCTGTGGGGCGCATTGGTCAGCATCGCGCTCGCCGGGGTCTGCGTGATGGCCGGAGTGCGCCGTTTCCAGATCGAAAGCGCCTGAACCCGGCCCCGACCGGCGAAAGGAAGGCACGATGTCGCAGGAGACCGAGACCAGGGGACGGGTGCGGATCGAGCCCGGGCGCAAGCGGGTGCGGGCGTATCTGAACGGCGCACTCGTCGCCGACACGGTCCGGCCGTATCTGGTGTGGGAGGCCCCGTACTACCCGACGTACTACATCCCGGCCGAGGACGTGCGTGCGGAGCTCAAGCCGACCGGCAAGACCGAGCGCTCGCCGAGCCGGGGCGACGCCGAGGTGTTCGACGTCGCAGTCGGCGGGCGTACCGCGTCCGGCGCGGCCCGCCGGCACGCCGAATCGCCCGTCGAGGCGCTGCGCGACCTGATCCGGATCGACTTCGGCGCGATGACCGAGTGGTTCGAGGAGGACGAGCCGATCTACGTCCACCCGCGCGACCCGTTCACCCGAGTCGACATCCTGGGCAGCTCCCGCCACATCCGGGTGGAGATCGACGGGGTCACGGTGGCCGACTCGCACCAGCCGCGCATCCTGTTCGAGACCGGCCTGCCCCCGCGCTACTACCTGCCGCTGACCGACATCCGCATGGACCTGCTCACGCCCACCGAGACTCAGACACAGTGCCCTTACAAGGGGACCGCCACCTACTGGTCCGTCGACACCGGCACGGCGGTGCACGAGGACGTGGTCTGGGGCTACCGCACGCCGCTGCCCGAGTCGCAGAAGATCGCCGGCCTGGCCTCCTTCTACAACGAGAAGGTCGACATCTACGTGGACGGCGTCCTGGAAGAGCGTCCCAAGAGCAAGTTCTAGACGCTGTGCTCTAGAGACCGTGCTCTAGAAACCGTGTTCTAGAAGCCGCGTTCTAGACACCGCCCACTGATCTCGACGGAGGAGAAGCAGGGGTCTGAGAGCGTGGCCGGGCGGCGCACCGTCGCGCGAGTGGGTGCATGCGCTCGCGATTGCCGGGTAGTGCGAGGGCTCGTTTTCTTCGCCACCCGGTAGTTGGAGGTGCGTTCGTGCCAGCGCTCTTGACCACGTCTTCGGTGCCCGTCAGGTCGCCGCGAAGTGTGGAGATACCGTTAAGGTCCCCGCGGGCTTCTCTGGAATCGCGCCCACTCAAGGCGCGGCGACCATTGACGGACCGGGAGATCCAGGTGCTTTCCCTGATCGCGGACGGCCTGACCAACGAGGAGGTCGCGCACCGGCTCGGCATAGCCCGCCATACCGTCAAGAGCCACATGTCGCACATCCTCGACGCGCTCGGCGCCCTGAACTCGGCGCACGCCGTCGCGATCGCGCACTGCCGCGGCCAGATCGAGCAGCGCCGCGACATCCCGTGGAACTCCGAGGTGTCCCACCGGGAGGTCCAGGTCCTGGAGGGCGTCGCGGGCGGGATGACCGACCTGCAGATCAGCCGCAAGCTGTGGGTCTCCCAGCACACGATCAAGTCCCACCTGCGCCGGATCTACGGAAAGCTGGGGGTCTGCTCGCGGGCGCAGGCGGTGGACGCGGCGTTCCGCAGCGGGTTGCTGGTGGTCCGCGGCAGCCGAGTGGGCCGCTGACCGGCTGCTGGACCGATTTCGAAGCTGCCCCCCGTTTGGGCGGCGCGATTCCGGTTAACAAGAACTTCGGCCTGTCGGGTGCCTCCCCCCTCCCCCGGCAGGCCACTACATTTGCCGCGCCTGGCGCCGGGGCGCGGCAGACGTGTGCAGGGACGGCGGCCGACGTCCGTAGGCCTAGTCGGCGGGCCGAATTAGTAAATGCGCGATCAATCGCCGCACGATAGCCTCGGCAGTGGCGGAGGGCAGCACAGGCGCCCTTCGAAGATGTCAAGAACACTGCGGGGACCTGTTGATACCGCTGGCCGAGAGCGAGATCAGACGCTCATTCGTCAACTGCTCGCGCGGCGAGGCCCGCTCGCTTTCGCTGCCCGCCGCGTTCAGCCGGGTGGACTGGGCTGATCAGGACTTCTTCGGTTGGCGCGACCCTAAGGCACCGCTGCGCGCGTACATCGTGGCCGAGCGGGATAGCGGGCTGGTCGGCATCGCGTTGCGGACCGCCTCGGCGGGGCGCAGCCAGATCCGCGCGGCGATGATGTGCGACCTGTGCCGCACCGTGCACGAGGCCGGCTCTGCGGGGCTGTTCGTCGCCCCGGTCGCGGGCGAGGCGGGAAAGCAGGGCAACACCGTCGGGCTCTACATGTGCGGCGACCTCGCGTGCAGCGCCTACGTGCGCGGCACGCTGCGGCCGACCGTCCGGCCCCAGGCGAACGACGCGGTTGCGCCGGCGGAACGGATCGCGGTGATGATGGCCAACCTCGACCGGTTCCTCAACCGGGTCACCGCCGTGGGGGCGCAGCCGGGCGCGGACGAGGGCTTAGGCGCGATCGTCCACTGACTCGGGTCCCGGTTCCGCCGCGACCGTTGCTGGGGAAGCCGGCACGGGCGGAGCGGGCGGGGGCGAGGGCGCCGGGGGTGCGGCGAACGAGACCGCGATCTGCGTGTCCGCGTGGCGGCTCTGCGCTTGGGCGTACGAGGCGTAGGCGAGGCGGTCGCCCTGCTCGAGCCCGTGCGGCTCCAGCGCCCGCGGCCACAGCCGTTGCGCCCGCACGACGTCTGCCTCCAGCACGAGAAGCGTGAGCTGCGCCTGGATGTGCAGCCAGGCCAGCAGTCCGAGTACCAGACCGAACAGCCCGTAGACCTGCTCGGCGTGCCGCAACTGGTGCGCGATGAGGTAGCCGCCGAGCGTCAGGAGCGCCTGCCAGATCACCGCCGCCGCGCACGCCGACCGCACGAAGTCGCGGGTCGGCACCTCGTGCCCGATCGCCAGCCGGAATCCGAGCACGAAGAACGCCGCGTTGATCACCGTCGAGACCGCCAGGCCGCCGGCCGTCACCGCGGCCCCGCGGTGCCCGAGCACGCTCGCCACCCCGGACAGCGCCCCGGTGACCAGGATCGCGCCGCCGACCACGACCGGCAGGATCAGGGCCCGCAGCTGGCGGCCCCAGAACGGCGGACGGCGGGTGAACGGGATGCCCCACACAGAGTTGAACGCGTTCTGCACCGACATCGCCAGGCCCCGCGCGCCGAACGCGGTGCCGATCAGTCCGACGACCGCACCGAGGCCGGTGCGGTTGAGTGAGTGGATGTTGCCCTTGAGCTGATCACCGATGATCGGGAAGTCCACCAGTGCCGAGTGCAGCACCCACTGCTGCGCGGCTGGGCTTCCGTGCAGCACGATCCCGAGCGCCGTCACCAAGATCAAGAGCAGCGGGAAGATGGCCAGGAACGCGTAGTACGCCAGAAGCGCGGCGAGGCTCCAGGCTTGGTCGTCGTCGAACTTCCGATACACCGCGATCCCGAACTGCGCGACCCGCGAATGCCTTTGGAGCCGGTCGAGCCATCGGAGCAGGGGGTCCAGATCCACGTCAGCGCCTTCCAGCAGTCGGCTCCAGCACCGCACGCGCCCGCACGACCCCGGCTTTAGCCGATGGCGATGCCCGTGCGGTACCCAAGTCATACGGGTCGATTCGCTCGGCTCCTGGCAGCAGTGAACAGTTTGGCGGCGTCGGGAGTGGTTACCAGAGGCGACGGGACGGCGTCCGTCGGGTTGCGAGTGACGAGGATGAGCGGTGAGGGCGTGACGTGACTGGATTCAGCGGCGGCGACGCCGTCGACGAGTACCGGAGAGTTCTGCTCAGCGCAGCGCGCGACCGGGTGGTGGCGGAGGCCGAGGCGGAGGTCTGCGCCGCCTGGGCGACTGAGCTCGCCCACGTCGGCCACATGACCAAGGTCGGCGTGGCCACGGCCCGCGCCGCCTGCGAGGCCGCGCGGACGCTGGTGCGGGCCCGGCAGGAGATCGGCGACGGGCGCGGGCTGTACGAGGCGCAGCGGCAGCTCGAGGTGGCCGAGGAACAGGCGCGGCAGAGCCTGGAAGCGGCAGACGCGCTGCTGGAGATCATCAGCGAGGAGCAGGAGCTGATGTCCCGCGCGGCCGAGGAGCGGCTGCTGATGGCCGGCGCGCACCGGGTCAGGATCCGGTCGGCCTGGGAAGCGGCCAACGGCACTCTCCCCGCCGAGGTCGCGCAGCCGACGCCCGCTCCACAGCCCGCGCCGCCCGTACCCGACGAACCAGCGGATCCGCGCGCCGGCCGCAAGCGCCTGCGCAGGGCGAAGGGCGCTCCCGGCTCATGGCGTATCGGCGGCGCCGGAAACGCACTGTGAGCTGACCGGTCGGCCAGCTGAACACCGCCGGGATGGCTGGTGCGGTGTCCACCAACCTTAACCGGGCGTCGGAACTGCGAGAGCCGTGCTCCACCGAAGTCGCCAACCCGGCGAACGCTGGTGGACACCGCACGAGGCGTCGGTTCGGGTCCTGCGCGAGGCACGAGGCGCCGGGTGGTGTCCTACGCGGGTTTAAGACGACCGGTCGTTTTCACCTCGCACGCTGGGACGCAGCTGGGGCTCCCGGCGTGCGGCGCCCAAGCTCGGCCGCTCGTTTCGGACGCCGCTCGTTTAGGACACTGGCTTGAACGGACGGCACTCAGCTCGCGCTGTGCACCGTGTGGTCTCGCATCGCGTGCACGCCACGCGGCTGCGGTGCCCGGCCGCGCGGCTGGATCGGCGTCGGGCGCTCCGGCGGCTCTGGGATCTCCCGGCTCACCGTCTGCCCGGCGCTCAGCGTGATCGCCGTGCCGTAGTGCCGGATCTCCAGATCCTCGCCGCTCTCCAGGGTGTAGTGGGCGGACTCGGGGTCCGTCTCGACCCGCACCACCGCCCCCCGCACCAGGATCCGGAAGGCCAGCCGCTTCCAGCCCGGCGGCAGCCGCGGCGCGAACGACACGCCGCGATCGTCGTGGTGGCGCATCCCGCCGAACCCGGCCACCAAGGCGATCCAACTGCCCGCCAAGGACGCGAGATGGAGCCCGTCGGCCGTGTTGTGCTCCAGATTCTCCAGATCCATCAGCGCGGCCTCGCCGAGGTAGTCGTAGGCCAGCTGCAAGTGACCCAGTTCGGCCGCCATCACCGACTGGCTGCACGCCGACAGCGACGAGTCGCGCACGGTCAGCCGCTCGTAGTAGGAGAAGTTGCGCGCTTTCTCCTCCTCGTCGAAGGCGTCACCGCGCAGATGCAGCGCCAGCACCAGATCCGCCTGCTTGATGACCTGCTTGCGGTAGAGGTCGAAGTAGGGGAAGTTCAGCAGCAGCGGATACTCGTCCGCGCTGGTGGCCTCGAAGTCCCACACCGCGTGCTTGGTGAAGTCGTCGGCCTGCGGATGCACGCCGATCGCCTCGTCGTAGGGGATGTACATCCCCTTCGCCGCCGCCCGCCAGTGGTCGGTCTCCCCCGGATCGACGCCCAGCCCGGCGGCCAGCTCGGGATGGCGCGCGGCCACGTCCGCCGCGGCGGCCAGATTCCTCTGCGCCATCAGGTTCGTGTAGACGTTGTTGTCCGCGATCGCGCTGTACTCGTCGGGCCCGGTGACGCCCTCGATGCGGAAGCGCCCCGCGCCGTCGAAGTGCCCGAGCGAGCACCACAGCCGCGCGGTCTCGACCAGCAACTCGAGCCCGGCCTCCCGGTCGAAGGCGTGGTCGCCGGTGGCCAGGTAGTAGCGGATCACCGCGTCGGCGATGTCGGCGTTGATGTGGAACGCGGCGGTCCCGGCCGGCCAGTAGCCCGAGCACTCCTCGCCGGCGATGGTCCTCCACGGAAAGGCCGCACCCTGCAGGCGCAGCTGCTTGGCGCGGTCGCGGGCCAGGGGCAGGGTGCGCTGTCGCCAGCGCAGCGCGTCGGCAGCCGCGGCGGGCGCGGTGTAGGTCAGCACCTGGAGCACGAACGTCTCGGTGTCCCAGAACGCGTGGCCGTCGTAGCCGTTGCCGGTCAGCCCCTTGGCCGGGATCGACCGCTGCTCGCCGCGCGCTGACGCCTGGTGGATGTGAAACAGCCCGAAGCGCACCGCCTGCTGGATGTCCGGATCGCCGTCGATCTCGACGTCAGCGTGCGACCAGTAGTCGTCGAGGCAGCTGCGCTGGTCCGCGAGCAGGCCCTCCCAGCTGGTCTGCAGCGCCGCCGCGAGCGCCGCCTCGACCTGGGCGCGCAGAGCGGGCAGTGACCGCTCGGCCGACCAACCGTAGGCCACGAACTTCACCACCCGCAGCACCTCACCGGGTTGCAGCAGCACCGCCGCGGTGAACCGGCCCAGATCCTCCCGGCTCTCGGTCTGGGTCAGCAGATTCTCCGGGCCCTCCACGATGTGGTCCGCCACCGCGGCCACCCGCAGGCCGCTCTTGCGCACGGTGTGCACCAGCCCGACACGGCTGCCCATTTGCCCGTGCGAGACGCCCACCAGCGGCTCGGCCAGCACCCCGGCCGCGCGCGGATCATCACTGGCGGCCGGGAGCTCCTCATTGGCGACCAGCTCCGACTGCACCACGACCCGGGCCGCCTCGCCCACCGCCTCGACCTCGTAGAGCACGGCCGCGATGGCGCGCTGGGTGAGCGAGACCATCCGGGTCGAGCGGACCTTCACCCGGCGTCCGGCCGGCGACTCCCACTCCACGGCGCGGCGCAGCACTCCGTCGCGCATGTCGAGGCAGCGCTCGTGCTTGTGCAGCTTCCCGTAGCGCACGTCGAACGGCTCGTCTTCCACCAGGAGCCGCATGAGCTTGCCGTTGGTGACGTTGATGACGCTCTGGCCCGACTCCGGGAGCCCGTACGCGGCCTCGGCGTAGGGGAGGGGCCGCACCTCGTAGACCCCGTTGAGGTAGGTGCCGGGCAGGCCGTGCGGCTCGCCCTCGTCGAGGTTCCCGCGCCAGCCGACGTGGCCGTTGGACAGTGCGAACAGGGACTCGCTGTGCGGCATAAGGCTCAGGTCGAGGTGCTGCTCGTACAGGCACCAGGGGTCGACCCCGAAGGCTGAGTGATCGATCACCGCGCGCTCCCCGACTCCGGCCGCTGGCCCTCAGGCAGCAGATCAGCCAGGTCGTCGACCACGATGTCGGCGCCGTTCGCGCGCAGCGCCGCCGCCTGCCCGAGCCGGTCCACGCCGACTACCCAGCCGAATTTCCCGGCCCGGCCGGCTTCCACCCCGGCGAGGGCGTCTTCGAACACGGCGGCTTCCCCGGGCCCGACTTCGAGCGCGCGGGCGGCGGCGAGGTAGGTGTCCGGCGCGGGCTTGCCCAGCAGGTGCAGCCGAGTCAGGTCATTGCCGTCGATGGTGGTGTCGAACAGGCCGTCCATCCCGGCCGCGCGCAGCACCGCGGCGCAGTTCGCGCTCGATGTGACCACGGCGCGGCGCAGCCCGGCCGCCTGCACGGCGTGCACGTAGCTGACCGAGCCCTCGAAGGGTTCGAGACCCTGCTTCGCGAGCACCTCGTTGAACGCCTTGTTCTTGGCATTGCCGACGCCCTGCACGGTCTGCGCCGTCGTCGGGTCGTCGGGCGTCCCCTCGGGCAGTTCCACTCCCCGCGCGGTCAGGAAGGAGCGCACGCCGTCGGTACGCGGTTTGCCGTCCACGTACAGCTCGTAGTCGTGCACTTCGTCGAACGGCTCGAAGGTCTTGCCGACCTGCTTGCCGTACGCGGCGAGGAACGCGTCGAAGGTCTGCTTCCACGCCGCGGCGTGGATCTTCGCCGTCTGGGTGAGCACGCCGTCCAGATCGAACAGGCAGGCCGTGATCTGCTTGGGGAGGCCGAGGTCGCTGAGATGGTGGTCGTCGTGCGGGCGCGGTTCCCCCGGGAGGCCTTCTTCGGTCGCGGACACCTCGCGTGCTCCTTCCCACCCCGACAGGGTGCGGCAACTCGTTGTGAAGCGGCCTTTCCAGACTAAGCGGCTTCGGCCGTACTGCGCTTCTCCCGCGGCGGCCCGTCGGATTCGGCGGCCTTGTGGCGGCGCCCGGCGGCGCGGCGCAGGCGCTCGGTCTCCGTGGTGCCGCCCCAGATTCCGTAGGGTTCGCCGGTGGCCAGCGCGAAGGACCGGCAGGCGACGCGCACCGGACAGTACGCGCATACCGCCTTCGCCGCCGATTCGCGGAAGCGGCGCTGGGCCCGCCCCTCTCCCTCGGGAGCGAAGAACAGCGACGAATCCACCTGGCGGCACGCACCGCGTTCCTGCCAGGCGACGTCCAGCCTCGTATACACGTCGGGAGCGCTGCGGGGCCGGGCGGCGCGCGGCACGGGGGCGAGCGTGGCCAGAACTTCGGACCCGGACGGGGACATGCGGGCCGCCTCCTCGAATTGTGTCGGCGCTTGTGGGGGAGGCACCCCACTCTCCGATTGCGACCAGGTCAAACTTCAGTGCGCAGGTCACCGTTTGGAATGTGGCGGAACGGTTATGCGGTCGCTCGGACCACGGGTTGGACGGTGCCTGAAAACGGCGCCGCGACCCGGGACCTGCCGCCGACGTGTCACCCGGCGTTAGGGTGCAATCGGGAGGACAGATCAAACCCAATGCTGATAGACCGGACGAGGGGACGCAGCGGATGGACCGCTTTTCCGTGAGCGCCGGCGAGTCCGGCACCGGACGCTTTGTGGTGAGCGTGCGCGGCGAGCTGGATTTGGCCGCCGCCGAGCGCCTGTGGATGGAACTCGAACCGTTGATCGTCCCAGAGGCCGTCGTCGTGCTGGACGGCACCGAGATGACGTTCCTGGACTCCAGCGGATTGCGGGTGCTGCTTCAGGCGGCGAAGCGGGCTTCGGCCTCGAAGGCTGTTTTCCGCCTGGTCGCGCCGCAGCCGCCGGTGCAACGCGTGCTGGAACTGGCCGGGACCGCGGGCTTTCTGGACACCCGCGACGATGTGCAGTCGGCCCTGGCTGGTTGACAGTGGGCGACGAGGGAGGAGAAGTCGCGATGTACCAGGAGATCCAGCCGGAGTCGGCTGATCCGGAGCGCGCGAAGCCGGACGGCGAACCGGTGGCGCCCGAGCGCGGCCCGAACGGTCCGGCGCTGAGCACGGTGGCGCTGACCATCCCGGCGGATCGAGACCAGGTGGTGCTGGTCCGGTCGGTCGCCGCGCACATCGGCGTGCGGCTGGGCCTGACCGTCGAGGAGCTGACCGACCTGCGGCTCGCGGTGGACGAGGCGTGCGGGGTGTTCCTGCTCTCCCCGGACTTCGGCGGCCTCGGCGAGGCGCTGGACTGCCGGTTCGAGGAGCTTCCCGGCGACGACGGCGCGGCCGGCACGCTGGTCGTGACGGTGTCCGCACCGGTCGGCCCGACGCTCGGCCCTGACGAGGACGACATCGGCTGGATCATGCTCGGCGCGCTCGTGGACGAGTTGACCTGGCGGACCGAGAACGGTCTCGGCACCGTCAGGCTGGTGAAGCTGCTGGCCGGGCGGGAGGTCTGATGCAGCACGACTCCCGGAAGGAGAACGCAGTCTCTTCGAAGAGCACGCCGTCTGAGAGCACTCCGTCTGAGAGCACTCCGTCTAAGAGCACTCCGTCTGAGAGCACAGCGCACTCCAAGGACATGCCGCCCAGGGACGCACCGGCCAAGAACCCTGAGCCTGCCGAGGACAGCGGCTCGCCGAGCAACTCCGTCTCGCCGCACGCCGAACGGCGCGCCGAGACGATGCGGCTGTTCCACGAGATGAAGAAGCTGCCGCCCGACGATCCCGAGCGCGAGCGGATCCGCGAGGCGATCATCCGCGACCACATGCCCTACGCCCGGCACATCGCGGTGCGCTACGGCGGACGCGGCGAGGTCGTCGAGGACTTCGTCCAGGTCGCCTATCTCGGCCTGGTCAAGGCCACGGACAACTTCGACCCCGACCACGGCACCGGGTTCCTCGGCTACGCCACGCCGATGATCCTGGGCGAGATCAAGCGGTACTTCCGCGACGCCACGTGGGACGTGCACGTGCCGCGCCGGATGCAGGAGCTCAGCAGCGCCCTGCGCAAGGCCACCGAGCAGCTGACCCACGACCTCGGCCGCTCGCCGACCGTGGCCGAACTCGCCGAGCGGCTCAAGGCGGACCCCGAGGAGATCACCGAGGCGCTGGACGCGACCGAGGCCTATACCACCGCGTCGCTGGACCGCCCGGTGCGCATGGAGTCGGCGAGCGCGACCCTCACCGACTTCCTCGGCGACGACGACCCCCGCTTCGACGCGGTGGTGAACCGCGAGGTGCTCAAACCCCTGCTGGCCCGGCTCGGCGAGCGGGACAAGCGGATCCTGCTGATGCGGTTCTTCCGCGGGATGACGCAGTCCGAGATCGGCAATCAGCTGGGGGTCTCCCAGATGCAGGTCTCCCGGCTGCTCTCGCGGATCCTGGACGAGCTGCGAGCAGGCTTCGGCTAACGTTTGTCGGCGCGCAGCGCGCACCAGACGGTCTTGCCGCCGTCCGGTCCCGGCGCGACGCCCCAACTGTCCGCGAGCCGGGAGACGAAGTCCAGGCCGTGGCCGCCGAACGCCCCGGGCTCGTGCTGCCGCGGCAGCGGCAGCACTGGGCTCCCATCGTGCACCGAGAGCCTGAGCCAGCCGTCGCCGAGTCGTAGTTCCACGTCGAGATCCGTGCCCGCGTGCAACACCGCGTTGCTGACCAACTCACTGAGGGCGAGCCCTGCCGTAGCCGACAGCCACTCGGTGTGCCAGGCCGAGCACGCCGCTGCGAGGAAGTCGCGCGCGCTCCGGGGCGCGGTCACCTCGGCAGCGAGATGGACGCTCCTGGTCAGAGGCGGTTCTGGCACCTCGCTCTCCCCTGTGTCGACCGGGGCCCCCGCCGCCGCGCGATAGGCGGCGTACAGGTGGGGCGTTGGTACCCGCACGGCCGGGGGCCGCGGACCGGTCCCGACCGCGCGGTGCCTCTGCTCTCTGCCCGGCCCGTCGTGAATAATGCGACCTGACGTGAAAAGGCGATCACAGCTAGAGGTAGCCCGAAGATGGCCAAAACGGCGGCGAGCGGGGAACCCGCGCCGTCCCGCGCGGCAGAGGTCGACGACCTCAGCCGCGTCATCGAGATACAGCGACGCGCTGAGGCACGGCTGCGCGCTCGCTTCCTCGAACACGGGGTAGTAGACCAGGCCATCGGCGCCCTGATCGCGCGGCTCGACTGCTCGCCGCAGGAAGCCTTCGACCAACTGCTCGAGATCGAGCGCCGCTCCGGCCGGGACCTGCTCGAGGTCGCCGCGGAGATCACCGGGCGCGGCGGCGAGCCGCTCGGACGCACCCGGCTGCCGATGGCCGAGGCGGTGCCGAACACAGCGGTATCGAACATAGGGGCATCGAACACAGCGGTATCGAACACAGCAATATCGAACCCAGCGGTGCAGGTGCCCCGGATCGAGCGCGCCGCGGACGCCGACGAGGTCGCCCGGCTGCTGCTGGCCGACACCCTCGCCTGGTCCGGGGCGAACCTCGCGGGCATCGCGCTGCTCCTGCCGGACGGCGCGCTCGAACTGGTCGGCACGGACGGCGTGCCCGCCGGGGTGGCCAGCCAGTGGCGCCGGATCCCACCGCGAATGGACTGCCTGCTGAACGTGGCGGTGCGCCAGCGCTCGGTGGTGTGGGCGGAGGCGGTGCGCGGCAAGCAGGCTGCGCTGCTCGGCGAGGCCGGCCCGGGCGGTGCCCCGGTCGGGCGGCTGCATGCCGCGGTACCGCTGTGGCTGGGCCGCCGACTGATCGGCGTGGTCGAGATCGGCTGGCCGCCCACCACCTCGTTCAGCGCCGAGGTGCGCCGCGAGATAGCGGCGGTGGCCGGGACCGCGGCGCAGGCCGTGGTACGCGCCCGCCGGCTTCCCGCGGAGGCCGAGGGCTTCTCCGACGACTGGAGCCGCCCGGCCGACCTCGACCGGCTCCGAGTGATCATGGACCTGGCGTGGGAGCCGATGCTGTTGCTCGCCCGGATCCCGAACGCGGGCGGCCGCTCCACCGGCCTGGGTATCGTCGCGGTGAACCGGGCCGCCCTCGAGCTGATCGCGGCCGACACCCGCGAGTCGACCGAGGACCTGGCGCCGGCGACGGTCACGTTCAACCCGATCGGCCGCCGGCTCGCCGAGACGCTGCCGTGGGTCTCGACCTCCGGTGCTTACGAGGCGTTCCGCGAGGTGCTGCGCACCGGAGTGCCCTTCCGCGACCCCGAGCACACCTACACCGACTCCGCCGAAACTGAGCGGCGCCTTCGTACGATCTCGCTCAGCGCCACCCGCCTCGACGAGTCGAGCCTGCTGGTCAGCCTGCGCCCGACGGACGAGGGAGACGCGGACCCGCTCCGGGCGGCCCGGCTGCAGCGGATGACCGGCGCCGGTTCCTGGGAGTGGGACGTGCAGGGCCGGGTCGTGCACTGGTCCGCCGAGGCGCTGCTGGCGCTCGGCGCGCGCATCGCACCGGGCCCGGTTCCGGTGGACCGGCCGCCGTACGCCGTCCACCCCGACGACCTGCCCGAGCGCGACCGGCTGGTGCGCGACCTCACCCTGGAGGGCCGCCCGGGGCAGGCGGAGTTCCGGGTGATCCTCCCGGACGGCGCGGCGCGGCATGTGCGCTTCGCCGGCGAGCCGATCCTCGGCGAGGGCGGAGCGGTGGTCTCGGTGTTCGGCACCGTCCAGGACGTCACCGAGCGGCGCCGCGCCGAGACCGCCCTGGAGATCGCGCACATCCAGCTCGCCGCGCAGCGCAGCCGGGCCGAATCCGAGCGCCAGCTGGCCAACCTGCTGCAACAGGTGATCATGCCGGTCGAGCCGATGCGCATGGAGCTGGCCGCGGGCGTCGAGGTGGCCGCCCGCTACCGTCCGGCCAGCGCGGGCGTGGGCGTCGGCGGCGACTGGTACGGCATCTTCCCGGTGTCCGGCTCCCGGCTGCTGCTGACCGTCGGCGACATCGCCGGGCACGGCTTCGGCGCGGCCACCGCGATGGCCAGACTCTTCCACGCGCTGCACGGCCTCGCGGTGACCGGCGAGGACAGCGACCGGCTGTTGACCTGGCTCAACGGGGTCACCTGCGAGCTGGCCGGATTCACCATCGCCAGCGCGGTCGCCGCCCTCTACGATCCGGCGGACCGCCGGTTCTGCGTGGCGAACGCGGGACACCCGAGCCCGGTGCTGGTGCGGTCCGGAATGGCGCGGACTATGCCGCGCCCCGGCGGCCCGATGCTCGGGCTGGACCCGGACAGCGAGTTCGGACAGGAGACCGTGATCCTGGAACCGGGCGACGTCGTGCTGCTCTACACCGACGGCCTGATCGAGCGGCGCAAGCACACTCCCGACGAGGACACCAGCAGGCTGCTGGCGGACGCCGCGCATGTCGACGACGACCTCGACGCGTATGTGGACCGGCTGATGGCGCACGCCGCGTCCGACACCGACGACGACGCGTGCCTGCTGGCGGTGCGGTTCAGTTAGCCGCGCGCATCCCCGGCGTACGGGGAGTCCGCCCCGGCCGGTTCCCGGATCGTGCGCCTGATCAGCCCGAGCAGCGCCGCCACGTCCACCGGCTTGGTCACGTACTCGTTCGCTCCGGCCGCCAGGCTCTTGTCCCGATCCTCACGCATCGCCTTCGCGGTCACCACGATGATCGGCAGGTCGGCGAACTCGGCCGTGGCGCGGATCTTCCGCGTGGTCGCGTAGCCGTCCATGCCGGGCATCATCAGGTCCATCAGCACCAGGGCCACGTCGGGCTGCTGCTTGAGCACGTCCAGCGCGCGCAGGCCGTTCTCCGCGTGAATGATCGTCAGCCCGTGCAACTCGAGCGCGCTGGTCAGCGCGAACACGGTGCGCATGTCGTCATCGACGAGCAGCACCTTCTCGCCGCGGAAGCGTGTCGCCGCCCGGCCCGGCTCGCGCTCGTTCAGCAAGCCGTCGGTCCGGGGCAGGGTGGTCAGCAGGTGCAGGGTCAGCCGCTCGGCGACCTGCGGGACCGAGCTGACCGGCTCGATCCGGTGCCGCCCGCCGCCTGCCGCCGCCAGCCGCTCGGCCGCGCCGCCGTCCGGCGCCGCCCCGACCACCAGGAGCAGCAGATCAGACCCCGCTTCGGCCAGCTGGTCCGCCACGGCCTCGGCTTCGGCCTCCGCGGTGGCCTGGTCCAGCAGCACGGCGACCGCGTTGCGGCCGGCCAGCGCCGAGGCGATCGCGTCGGCGCCGGGTGCTGCGACGACCTCGACCGGTTCCTTCACCCCGGCCAGCCCTTCGACCGTGGCCTCGGCGGCTTGGAGCAGTGCGCCGCTCCCCCCGGGCTCGACGACGAGGATCACTATGGTGGCTGGAGAGGCCAGGCGGGACCGCGCCGCGCCCTTCGAGTCCGGCGCGGCCTCCGCTCGCTCCGCCGCCGGTTCGACCGGCAGCCGCAGGGTGAACGTGCTACCCCGGCCCATCGTGCTGCGCACCCGCAGGTCCCCGCCGAGCAGCTGGGTCAGCTCCCGGCTGATCGACAGGCCGAGGCCGGTGCCGCTGAACTGCCGGCCGGCGGTGCCGTCCGCCTGCTGGAAGGCCTCGAAGATGACCCGCAGCTTGTCCTGTGGGATGCCGACGCCGGTGTCCGTGACCGCGAACTGCACGATGCCGGGCGCGTCCGGGTCGGGGCCGACGGCCAGCGACACCCGGCCGTGGTCGGTGAACTTCACCGCGTTCGACAGCAGGTTGCGCAGGATCTGCTGGATCCGCTGCCCGTCGGTGACGAGCGCCTCGGGGGCGCCGGCCGCGAGGGAGACGGTCAGTTCCAGGCCCTTCTCGGCGGCCAGCGGCCGGAACGTGTCCTCCAGATAGTCCACCAGCTCGGCCAGGGGCAGCCGCTCGGCGCGCACCTCCATGCGGCCGGCCTCGACCCGGGACAGGTCGAGTATGTCGTTGATCAGCTGGAGCAGGTCGGAACCGGCCGAGTAGATGGTGCGGGCGAAGTCCACCTGGCGCGCCGACAGGTTGCCCTCCGCGTTCTGCGCCAGCAGCTCGGCGAGGATCAGCAGGCTGCCCAGGGGCGTGCGCAGCTCGTGCGACATGTTCGCCGTGAACTCGGACTTGACCCGCGAGGCCAGCGCCAGCTGCTGGGCGCGCTCCTGCAGGGCCGCGCGGGCCTGCTCGATCTGCGCCGTCTTCAGCTCGATGTCCGCGTTCTGCCGCTCCAGCAACTCGGCCTTTTCCGCCAGCTCGCTGTTCGATGCCTGCAACTCCTCCTGCCGCGCCCGCAGCTCGGCGGTCAGCCGCTGGGATTCGCGCAGCAGCTCGTCGGTGCGGGCGCTGGTGGTGATGGCATTGACCGCGACGCCGATGGGCTCCTTCAGCTGCTCCAG
Organism: Actinocrinis sp.; assembly: GCF_035938995.1. GTDB lineage: Bacteria > Actinomycetota > Actinomycetes > Streptomycetales > Catenulisporaceae > DASZGI01. The sequence continues at coordinate 13,346 of NZ_DASZGI010000106.1, read as the reverse complement.
CAGCTCCACGCGCACCGGGGTGAAGCCGCCCACCGCGGCCAGCTCGATCACCCCCAGGATCTGGCCCTCGTACTGCACCGGCAGCACGATCACGCCGACCTTGCCGCTGTCGCCGGTGCCGGAGGAGACCCTCATATAGTCGTCCGGGGCGCCGTCCACCTCTATGCTCTGGCGCGCTGCGGCGACTTGGCCGACCAGCGACTGGCCGAGCGCGTAGAGCGGTTCGCCGCCGGGCGGGTACGGGCACGCGTAGCCGGCGATCATCCGGAGCCTGACGTCGGCGTCCGCGACCGGCTCCCCGGCGAGCACCGGCCCGTCCGCTGTCTCGGCCAGGAAGAACGCCCCCTGCTGCGCCCCGACCAGCGGAGTCAGCTCGTTCATCACCAACTGCGCCATCGCGACCACGTTGCCGTGGCCCTGCAGCAGGCCGGAGATCCGGGCCAGGTGGCGGCCGAGCCAGGTGCGCTCCTCGTGGGCGCGGGTGGTCTCGTTGAACAGGGCGCAGATCTCGGCGATCTCGTCGTCGCCCGAGGCCACGACCCGGCTGCGCAGATCGCCCCCGCTCACCGCCCGCATTGCGCTGAGCAAGCGGATCAGGCGCGGATCCGGCGCGTTAGTCAACTGCCCTCCTCGGCTCTCCGGCACCGGGAAGGCGTCCTTGAGGACCCTGACTCCCTGGGCGGCACACCCTGTGTTGATGGCGCGATGGCGTCCCTTTCCGCACTATATCCAGCCACGTGCGCGATGAAGCCGCCGCGGTACCGAACAGATTTAGCAACGGTCCGACCATGCGCCCAGATGTACACCGTCGCGGCTATAGCTAGTGTGGGCACAGTCACTGCGGGGTAGAGAGCCCCGCGCGGATCAACGTCGATCTGTGCCGAGCCGCCGCCGTCCCCACGTCGCCCGGAGGCCGACCATGGACGAAACCAGCCAGACCAGCGCCACCCGAGCAGAGGGAGCCCGCCACCGCGTGGTGATCGTCGGCTCCGGCTTCGGCGGCCTGTTCGCCGCCAAGGCTCTGAAGCGGCGCCGCGACGTGGAGGTCACGGTGGTCGCTGCGACCCCGCACCACCTCTTCCAGCCGCTGCTCTACCAGGTCGCCACCGGGATCCTGTCCTCGGGCGAGATCGCCCCGGCGACCCGGGAGATCCTGGAGCACCAGGCGAACGCGCGGGTACTGCTCGGGGAGGTCACCGAGGTCGACCCGGACACGCGGGTGCTCACCGCCCGGGCCCCCGGGCGCTCCGCCCCGTACAAGATCGGCTACGACAGCCTGATCGTGGCGACCGGCGCGACCCAGTCGTACTTCGGCAACGACCGCTTCGCCGACTTCGCCCCCGGCCTCAAGAGCATCGACGACGCGTTGGAGCTGCGCGGCCGGATCTTCGGCGCTTTCGAGCTGGCCGAGCTGGAGACCGATCGGGAGGCTCAGCAGCGGCGGCTGACGTTCGTGGTGGTCGGAGCCGGTCCGACCGGGGTGGAGATGGCCGGGCAGATCGCGGAGCTCGCGCACCGGGCGCTGCCCAAGGAGTTTCGCAACATCAACACCCGCACCGCGCGCATCGTGCTCGTCGACGGCCTGCCGCAGGTGCTGTCCACGTTCGGCGACCATCTGTCCGAGAAGGCGAAGCGACGCCTGGAGATGCTCGGCGTCGAGGTGCGGCTGGACGCCTTCGTCGACGACGTGGACGCGACCGGCATCACCATCAAGGAGAAGGACGGGCACCACGAGCGCATCGAGGCCCAGACGAAGATCTGGGCCGCCGGGGTCGCCGCCTCGCCGCTGGGCGCGCAGCTGGCCGGCAAGGTGGGCGCCGAGGTGGACCGGGCCGGGCGGGTCAAGGTGCTGCCGGACTGCACGCTGCCCGGGCACCCGGAGATCTTCGTGGTCGGCGACCTGATGGCGCTGGACAACATGCCCGGCGTGGCGCAGGTGGCGATCCAGGGCGGCCGGTACGCGGCCAAGCAGATCGGGCTGCGCCTCGACGGCAAGCCCGCGGCGGCGCCCTTCCACTACTTCGACAAGGGCAGCATGGCGACGGTGTCCCGGCTCTCGGCGGTGGCCAGCGTCGGGCGGCTGCGCTTCTCCGGGTTCGCCGCCTGGGTGCTGTGGCTGATCGTCCACCTGATGTACCTCGTCGGCTTCAAGAACCGGCTGACCACGGTGATGCACTGGTCGGTCAGCTTCGTCGGCCGCGGCCGGTCCGAGCGCGCGGTGACCGCCCAGCAGGTCTTCGCCCGGATCGCCATCCAGGAGGCCGCACAGGCCCAACGGGACTCCGAAGGGGCAGGACTCTGAGACCGCCCCGCCGGGGTATCAGAACGCGGACGAAACCTCACCGGACTCAGTAGCCACATCGCCTGTGTCGCCTCATGCGCGCTGGTAGCGTGGCGGCCACGCCGCACCCATGGAAGATCAGTGGCCGTCGTCGCACACGTGGAAGAACATGGGGCACAGGGCAACTCATCGAGTCCAAAAGGCACACGTCCGCATCGCCATTGCGACCGTCGGCTTCGTCGTCGTCGCGGGAACCGCCGCGGGCGCGGCCTGGCATGCCCGGCACTCCGCGTCCGGGCAGGCTGCGCGCACGGCGGCCAGTGCCTCGGCCGAAGCGACGCCGAATACCAATCCCTCGCTCGGGCAGCAGACCACCCAATCGGCGTCCGCGAGCGCGACCTCCTCCGCGAACAGCCACAACGCCGACACCCTCCCCGTCCCCGCGGGTGTCGTCCTCCGGCAGATCGACGGAGGCGCGGACTATTTCGCCAAGTGGCCCAACGGTTTCCCGGCGAACCCCGGCTTCGTGCCGATCGGCGTCTATCCGTCGGAAGCCAGTCCGGCCGACCTCGCCGCGGAGGGACTGAACTTCTTCACGCCGATGCGCGACGAGGCGGCCGGAACCTGGTGCCCGGTGTGGAGCAACCCGAACGGCAACGACATGACCGGCGTCGACGCGCAGGCCGGCTTCTACGCCGGCGGCGACTTCTACCAGGCGGCCGGTGGCAAGGCGTGGGGATCACGCGCCGCCTTCGACGTGTTCGGCGACGAGCTGGACGGCAACGCGAACAACTGGTTCGACTGCGTGCCGCCGACCATCACCGCGCACCGGCAGACGGGCGATTGGGGCGGCCTCTCGGCATCCGCCTTCGAGGCCGCCGAAGCGGCGTCGCGCGCTGCCGACCCGAGCCGTCCGACCTACATCCAGACCACTGTGACCTTCATCGACGGCAGCAGGAACTACCTCTATTCGCTCCCGCAGAAACAAGCCATCTGCGCCGGTGCGGACATCTTCAGCTTCGACGTCTACCCGCTCGTGCTGCGCGGCGGACACGTGTGGGACATGTACGACCAGATCCAAGAGGCCCGCAAAGACTGCCAGGACAGCCGACCGGTCATGGCGTTCACCGAGATCGATCACATGGACGGCGGATCGGCCTATCCCCGGCCCGCCCAGACATCCGCGGAAGTGTGGAACGCGATCATCGCCGGAGCGCGCGGAGTGCAGTACTTCGACCAGTACAAGGTCATCGCAGACGCCTCCTACACCGGCGGCGGCCGCTACCCGGCCGGAGCGATGTACGACGCCATCAAGACGACCAACGCGCAGATCGCGGCCCTCGCCCCGGTCATCAACGCGCCCTTCGCCGACGGATACGTCACGGCGAAGGGCTCTATGAGCGTGATGGCAAAGTATTACGACGGGCACTTCTACATCTTCGCGATCCCGCACGCGTCCGGATCGCAGACTGTGACTTTCACCCTGGCCGGTGCGCCTGGCGGCACCATCAGCGTTCTCAATGAGAACCGCACGATCGGTGCCGTGAAGGGCGTCTTCACCGACACCTTCGCCGACGAGAACACCGTGCACATCTACGAGATCAGTTAGCAGTCACGGCTAAGCGCTCGATGATCAGCGCCGCTCAGCCGCCGCAGTACGGCAACCCCGGCTGGGGCTGGTTGTCGCTGCCACCCGCGATGTCGACCGCGGAGACCCAGCCAAACGTGCCCTGGTCGTCCTCGGTCCAGCCCCACCAGTGGTTGGAGAAGCCGCCGTGGCTGTATTCGCCTCCTGAGGACTGGCAGTAGAACGGCTGGTCGCCCTGGTTCACCGTGCCGATCTGGTTCAGCGTGCCGGCCTGGTAGACCGGCGCTCCGCCGTCCCGCCCGATCATGCACTCGTACTGGCCCGGAGCGAGCGTCACGCAGCCGGAGCCGGGCACCGCCGCGGTGTACCGCAGATACGGCGAGACCGGAGCCATCGGCGTCACTTTCGACAGCGTGCCCTGCGGTGCCGCGCTCTGTCCGCCGGCCATGCCGCCTCCGCCGGCCATGCCGGGCATCTGAGTAGCGGGGGACTGGTGCTGCTGCATCCCGCCGCCGGCCCCAGACGAGCTGTTGCCCGCGGCCGCGCCCATGCCCGTCCCCGGCGCACCTGCGGCCGGCGGACTCGACGCGGCGGGCGCGCCGCCGTGGATGGCGTCGGCGCTCGGCATCGCGCCCACCGCGCCCGAAGTGGTCGCGGGCTGACGGCTGAGCACGATGCCCACCACCAGGCCCGCGATGATGCTCAGAATGAGGAACACCATGGGCATGCGGCGGCGGCGCGGCTTGTCCTCGATGTCCTGCGTTCCCTCGCCTGCCGCCGCCATCTGCGCGACGGCGTGCTCCCGCGCCGCCAGGCGCGGATTGCGCCCCTGCTCGGGCGCGTTGACCAGCAGGTCGCCGATGGTCGGTTCGGGCCCCTCGTTCGGCGTCGGATACGCGGTGGCCAGCGACTCCAGCCGCCCGGCCACCACCGCGGCCGAGGCCGGCCGCGCCGTCGGGTCCTTCGACAGCAGCCACATCACCAGCTGGTCGATCTCCGGCGGGATCTCCGGACGCCACTGGCGCACCGGCGTCGGGTCGTCGTACACCTGCCGGTTCAGAATCGTCAGGGTGTCCTCGCCGGGGAACGGTGGCAGCCCGGTGAGCATCGTGTAGAGCACGCAGCCGAGCGAGTACAGGTCGGAGCGCACGTCCGCGCGCGCCCCGGCGATCCGCTCCGGCGCCGTGTACGCCGGGGTGCCCAGGCTCTCCCCGGCCCCGGTCACCGAGTCCCCGGACTGCAGGAAGCCGGCGATGCCGAAGTCGAGGACCTTCACCACCCCGTCGTGGGTGACCATGATGTTCGCCGGCTTGATGTCCCGGTGCACCACTCCGGCCTCGTGCGCGCCTTCGAGCGCGCGGGCGATCTGCACCGCGACGGTGAGCGCGGCGCCGACCGGCATCGGCCGGCCGCCGCGCAGCTCGTCCAGATTGCACCCGGTGATCAGCTCCATCACCACGAAGTGGTGGCGCTGGTGCTCACCCTGATCGTAGACGCCGACGACGTTGGGGTGGTTGATTCGGGCGACCGCGATGGCCTCCCGGGTGAACCGGTCCGCGCTCTCCGCGCTGGACTGCGGTCCGCCGGAGACGAGCTTGACCGCCACGTCCCGGCCGAGCCGCTCGTCCCGCGCGGCCCAGACCTCGCCCATCGCGCCGAGGCCGAGCCAGCGCGAGAGCCGGTAGCGGCCCGCGATCAGCGCGCCCTCGTCGATCTGCTGGGGCTGGGAGAAGTGCTCGGTGCTGGTCACGTGCGATCCCCCTGGATCAACCTGGATTCAGAGTGCGTCCCGCGCCGGGGTGCGGTCCGGCGCGGGACAGGTGGTGGAGCGGTCCGGCGTGGCCTCAGCCGCGCAGCGGACCCACCGCTCCAAGCGTGTTGCTGCTGTCGTCGACGTAGTAGGCCCACTGGCCGTTGGAGCTGGCCGCGAGGTCGAACAGGGTGCCCGCGCCCGGCATCGAGCCGGCCATGGCGGTCGTGTCGAGCGCCTTGACCAGGACCACGCGGCCGGTCTGACTGACCGCGATCAGGTTGCCGTTGTTGCCGTTGACGATCAGGATGACCGCGCTGCGTGGCAGGATCACGATGCCCAGCGGCTGTTGCAGCAGGCCGCCTTCGGCGAGGGTGAAGCCGAGGCCGCCGCTCGACCAGCGGGTGGTGGCCCAGTGGACGACCGCGATCCGGTTGGACAGGCTGTCCGAGATGAACAGGTTGCTGCCCCAGACGGCGAGGCCGGTCACGCCTTGGACGAAGTTGTCCTTGCTCCACATCTCGGGCAGCCCGGAGGCGACGGTGTGGACCCCGACCAGGTTCCAGTAGCGCTGGCTGGTCCACAGGTCGAGGCGGACCACCGTGCCCTTGTTGACCTGCTGCCCGACGCTCGAGCTGCTCCACCCGTTGAGGATGTTGGCCACGAAGATCTGCACGCTGCTGCCGTGGTCGACCGCGGTCATCGCCCAAGGGCCGTTGATGCCGTGCCCGGTGATGACGGACACTGCCTTGCCCCAGCTGTTGAGCACGATCAGGCAGCCGGACTTGGCTGTGGCGTAGGTGCCGTCGGAGGCGGGCAGGCTGGCGACGATCACCCAGCCGTTCCTCAGCACGACGAGGCCGTCGGTCAGGCCGATACCGCCCGGGCAGGCGCTGGGCATGCGGGAGTTGGTCAGCCAGGAGAACAGCCGGGTCTTGTGGGTGGTCGGGTTGATCTCGACGATCGTCGAGCCCGTGCCCAGCGTGTTCGCCTTGTTGTTGTAGTTGCTGACCAGCACGTCGCCCTTGTACAGGTAGCCCATGTTCATCGGCACCGTGGCGACGCCGTATGGATTCACGTCCCCGTTTGACGGGACAGTCGACGACAGCGACGTGGTGGTCGTGGTTCCGGTGACGACGTTCTGCTGCATCCACGACTGGTTGCTCTGGTAGTAGCCCGCGGATTGGTAGCCGCTACTGCTGTCGCCCTTGTGGGACCAAGGCGAGGCGTAGGCCGTCGTCAGCGCGCCGCCGACCAGTACAACGGCGGTCATCGCTCCGATCCCGAGACGAACCTTCGTTCTCTGCATCATCTCGCTGAAACGCTCCTTGAGACTCGATCTTCCGGATATCCGGCTTCCGCGTCCTGGACGGTCAAGGCGCATTCACGGGAGCCGTCCGCGAAAGGTTCAAATCGGAGCGTCCAGTTCTGTCTCAAGCGCGTAACAGGGCGTGAGAGTCCAGGCAGCGCACCGATTCGCGGACCGGTTGAACCGATCCGGCGGGGTTCACCGTGCTAGCGGTCACGCGCGCTGAGCCATCAGGGCTCCGGCGCCGGAGAGAACTGAAAGGGCGTGATTGTTCGTGCGCCGACCAGTAGCCCGCCCACGTGGCCTGACGGGCGCCGCGGTGATGTTCGCCGCGGCGTCCGTCTGCGCGCTCGCGTCGGCCGCGCCCGCCGCAGCCAGTTCCGGGTACGGCCAGCTGATCGTGAACCCGGGCACCGTTTCGCCCGGGCAGACCGTCAGCATCCTGGGCACCTGCCCGAACAACGGCAGCCCGATGACCGGTGTCTTCTCCGCCGCGTTCGACGGCGGCCAGGCGTCGGTGAGCCAGGGCTCGGTGAACTTCACCGGCAGCGCCACGATCGCCAACGGCGTCAGCTCCGGCCAATACGAGGTTGCCGCGAAGTGCGGACCCGGCAGCCCCATGGTGGTGATCACCGTCGCCGGCGGTAGTGGTGGCACGATGCCCTCGACCCCGGCCGCGACCACGCCGGGCGGCTCGTCGTGGACCAGTACCGCCCCGTCCTCCGGGATGTCGCACAAGTACTACCCCTCGTCGCCCGCGTCGCTCGGGAATGCGGGAGCAGGGGCCATGGGCGGCGGGATGAAGCCCACCAAGCCCGCTTCGTCGGCGTCCGCCGGCATGTCGGCAACCGCGGGAGCGGGGGCGGCTGCCGGGTCGTCGGTGAACGCCGCGGATCCGCCGGTGACCAGCACCGGCATCATCCGCGTGGGCTTGGCGGGGTCCGGTCAGTCGAACATGACCACCCCTATCGCGGCGGCTGCCGCCGCGGCGATCGTGATCACCGGCGTGGTGGGCTTCCTGTTGCTCCGCCGTCGCCGCAATACCCCCGGTACGCACATTTAAGGAGCACGAGTGTCCGCATCCAGTCATCACAGGGACCGGCGGCAACCGCAGCCGCTGCGCAGGCCCACGAGGGCTGAGTCGGCCCGCGCGCGCAAGGAACTGCGCGGGTGGCGTACCCGGAAGCTCGGCGTGGTCCTCGCCGCCATGCCGGTCGTGGTCATCGCGGGGGTCGGGATCGCGATGGCGTCGCCGTTCCATCATCATCAACAGCAGATGCCGGCGGTAGCTGCGTGTGTCAGTAGTTCCGCGATGGGCGCGGCGAACACGAGCGCTGCGGCGGGCACGAACGGCACCGGCGCCGCGAACAATGGCACTGCCAACAACGGTGGTGCCGCGAACAACAACAACGGCGGCGCTGCGAACAACGGTGGCGCCGCCAACAACAACACCGGTGGCGCCAACAACGCTGCGAACGGCTATGGCGACGGCTACTCGAGCGGCTACGCAGAGCACTTGACGACGGTCCAGGACCACTACCGACACTCGCAGAGCCCGTCGGCCGCAGCGAACAACAACGGCGGCGCGGCGGTCACCACGAGCGCCGCCGCGAACGGCAACAACGGCACCACGAACAACGGCGCCACCGCCACGAACAGCGCTGCCAACAACGGCGGCATGGGCGCGGCGACGTCGAGCGCCGCCGCGGCCGGTACCACCACGAGCGCGGCGGCCTGTCCGACCAAGACCGCGGCTGCCAACACGACCACCACACCGGCCGCAGTCGCAGCCGCGACCCCCAACCCGAACTGCACCCTGATCGTGCCGGCCAACCCGCTGTCCGCACAGGGCCTCGCGACCCCGTATCAGCTGACCGCGACCAACGCGGCGATGGGCGCGTGCCACGAGGCCAACGCGAACCAGTCGGCGTTCGTGGAGGCCGCGGTCGTGAACAACGGCCAGATAACGCTCTACGATCCGCTGGTGATCGACCAGGGCACGCAGCCCGCGGCGCCGACGGTGCCCGCGAACGTGCCGGCCGGGTCGACGGTCGGAATCTGGTTCGGCTTCAACGGCACGAACCTGACGCTCCAGTCGGCCAACGGCACGAACGCCCTGAACCAGGGCAACTGCGTGAACGGGATGGGCGCCTCGATCTTCGGCCAGTTCGCCTACTGCAACGCCCCAGCGTTCTTCCAGTCGGCCAACGCCGCGATCCAGGGCGGCATGCTCACCGTGCCGCCGGTCGGCACGGCGAAGGACGGGATGCCCTGCCCGACCACCCGTGACTTCAGCCTGGTGGACCAGGACCAGAGTGACAACGTGGTCACCCACTACCTCGCCAACGCCAACGGGCAGATCGCGCAGATGAACGCCGCCAACATGGCCGCGCTCCCGAACGCGACCGACTTGGCCAACGGCAGCGACAACCTGCTGCTGAACAAGTTCGTCGACCCCGCTCTCGGCTGCACCCCGTTCACCGTGCCGGACCAGTCCAGCGACAACCAGCCCTCGGGCGCACTGCCGCTCGACGAGCTGTCGGCCGCCGCCAACCAGCAGGCCCCGATCGCGCTCGTGCCGCTCAACGACCCGATGACGCTGAACAACGCGAACCAGGACGCCGCCAAGACGAACCTGTACCGGGTCGGCGTCAACCAGTTGCCCATCGGTCAGGGCGGCGACAACGGCAGCGGCGCGACCTACTGCAACAACCTGTTCGGCACGCCGACGGGAATCACGCGGGTGTTCAACGACAAGGCCATCTTCATGAACGCGCCCTCGGTGGACGCCGCGATGGCTTCGAACCTGTTCACCTTCCTGGGTATGCGGGCCAATCAGTCCTTCACCAACCTCGGCTGCATGAACCTGATCAACAAGCCGAACCCGATCGCGTTGGCGATGACCGGCAACGTCGTCACCAACGCCGTGATGGTGCCGCTCGGCCAAAACCCGCCGAACCTCGGCGTGGCGAATGCAACCGGCGCGAACGGCACTGCGGCGACCGCGACGCCCACCCCGACGCCGTCGGCCACCACGACCCGTCAACCGAAGAAGGTTCACTGGTAGTCCGAGCCTTCTGGACCAGCTGATTCAGCGCAGCCACGCGGAGCGGTGCACATCGCCGTTCCGCGTGGCTCTGTGCTGTTCCGCGGCGGCCGGGCGGTCCCGGCTAGCCCGGAGAACGGTTAACCCAAAGAGCGCTCATCGGTAGCGGCTTCTCAGGGCTCGCGGTGCCAGGCTCCAACGACCGCAGCGATTCGCCGTAACCCTCAAGAAGAAGAATCACCCGTAGAGCGGCATAGGCCGTACCCACAGCGCAATGCGGTGAGGGCGGGTAATCCGGCTAACTAAGCCGGATTACCCGCCCTCACCGCTTCTTCTGGGCGCTTTCCTGTCTTCGCCTAACTCTTTGCCACGGGGATGTCCAACAGCGTCGTCCCGGTGGAGGTGACGACCTGGAACTTGACGATGTCGCTGGTGTCCATGGCCACCCCGCCCGGGATGGTCGCGGTCCCGCTCGACGGGGCCCACCACGAGCTGGCCACCGCGCGGTCGCCCTTGGAATCCACGGCGACCAGCGAGCAGTCGTCGCCGGGCGGCACGTTGTGCATGGTGACCTGCACCCAGCTGCCCCACTCGGTCGGCTTGTAGGAGATCGACCCGGTGATGCCCATCGCCCTGTTCGCCGCGTTGATGGTCTTGCTTCCCGGCGTCGACGCCGAGCCCGACTCCGCCGCGTAGACGCCGATGACCGCCGCTGCGGCGAGCCCGGCTCCGGTGAAGACGAGCCCCAGCTTCCGCAGCCCGCCGCCGGAGCGCGCCCCGACGAGAGTGCGGGACGACTGGTGTACCGCGGCGCGACGGCGTCCGTGCGTGGTTGGCAGACGGCTGCCCGCGCCCACGACGTCGAACGACCCGGTGCTCTCCACGGCGGCCGGCACGGGGCTCTCGCGAGACGCGGCCCGATCCAGCAGCCGGCTCAGCAACTCGTCGCCCGGGGGCACCGGCCCCGAGGCCATCTCGGTCTCGGTGATCCGCGCGAGCAGCGCCGGCACCGCGGCCAGCTCCCGGTACTCGGCCCGGCACGCCGGGCATTCGAGCAGGTGCCGTCGAACCTGGTCCGCCTCCACCGGGTCCAGCGCCCCGAGGGCGTAGGAGCCCAGCGCGACCCGCTGCTCAGGAGAGCACAGGCCCGCGTCGGTGCCCGGCGGACCGGGCGGCAGTCCGCCGCCGGCGCCAGGGCCGGATGAGTGTCGGTTCACGGCGTCACCCCCCGTTCCTCGCAGGCGAGCCGCAAGGCCCGCAAAGCATAGTAAGTCCGTGACTTGACGGTACCCGGCGGTATGCCGAGCTTCTCGGCGGCTTGGGCCACAGACGCGCCGTGGTAATACGTCTCCACGAGTACTGCCCGGTGCTCGGGCGACAGAACCGAGACGACCTCGGCCAGCTCCCAGGCGTCCAGGCTGCGCTCGTAGGGGTCGGCGCCGGTGTCCGCGAGCGACTGTGCCCAGTCCTCGCCGAGCCGGGCCTCGCCGACCTCCGCCGGACGCGTGCGGCGCGCCCGGATCGCGTCGATGACCAGATTCCGGGCCACGGTGAACAGCCAGTTGCGCGGCGAGCCGCGGGAGGGGTCCATCGCCTCGGGATGCGTCCAGGCGCGCAGCAGTGTTTCCTGGACCACGTCCTCGGCGGCAGGCCGGTCACCGTGCAGGAGCCGCAATGCGTAGCCCAGCAAGGGGCCCGCGTGCTCCGCATAGAGAGCGCGCAGCCGTTCCTCGCTGGTGCGCTCCGGTTTCCGAGCCTGATCCGCCTTCGTCGGCAGGGTTCTGCCGAAAGACCGGTTCAACAGATCAACTCCGGGTGGGTAGTGCCGCTGTAATGTGCTATCTGCCACGGAGCTCTCGCAAGGCCGCGCCGAACCTGCCGCCGATTCCGCCGCGTCGCTCCTCTTCGTAGCCCGGTGGTCCGACCTCCTGCATCTCGGGATTGACGGTCTGGGACGCCCGGCCGAGCCAATCGGCCCAGTCGTCGGTGAGTCCGTTGAACTGCGTGGTCGCGTCGACGCCGTACGCCGCCGCGACCGGCATCTGTTGCATTTGCTGCATCTGCGGCACGGGCTGCATCTGCGGTGGCATTTGGCCGAACGGCATCGCCGGCGCGGGCAGCGCTGCCGGCGGTTGCTGCTGCGGCTGGATGTACTGCGTCGGGGCCGGATAGGCCTCGGGCGCGGGCGGCAGGGCCGCCGGAGTACGGGCCTCCAGCGCGGCCTGGGCCTGCTGCTGCGCCGCGTACCACTGGTATGCCTGGTAAATCTGCTCGGGGGAGTACTGGGATGCCGCATCGTAACCGGAATAGCCCGGTTCCTGGTAATGCGCCGGCGCCATTCCCCGCTGGAATTGATCGGCCGCACCGCCGCCGAAGATCAGTACCGCGAACCAGTTCCCGGTACCGAGGAACTGCCCGAGCCACTGGACCAGCGCCTCCGGTGCGGCCTGCATGGCGAACGCGGTCTGGCCCGCGGCCGGCATGGGGAATGATCCGGTCGACGCGGGCGTCGCCTCCACGTATCCGCCGCCGTATACGTCAGGTAGCTGGTACGCGGGAGGTTGATAGGGGTCACCGCTCATGGCCACCAGATCCTCGTAGATCGGCGACCCGGTGATGTTCAGATCGGGCATGCTCGTCATGGGTGTGCGCCGTCGCCCCTCTCCGTCCTCCGCGAGTCGAAGGCGTTCCTTGAGGCGAATGCACGTACGGTTCCGCGTACCGGTTCAGCCGGCCGGGTAGGAATTCCCGTCCTGGCTCAGCACCGCCCAGACCGTGCGGCCGTGGCCCGGATCGGTGGCCACGCCCCAGGTGTGGGCGACCGCGCTGACCAGCAGCAGACCGCGGCCGTGTTCGTCGTCGCACTCGGCGGGGTCGGGGCGGCGGATCCGCGGCCCGGTGGGCCCGCCGCCCTGATCGGTGACCGACAGGTACACGGCGTGCGGGGCGGCCAGGCAGCGGCAGACGATCTGCGTGCTGTCAGTGTGGATCAAAGCATTGGTGAACAGTTCGCTGAGGATCAGCGCCACGTCGTCGCGCAACGCCTCGGGGACGTCCCAGCCGGCCAGGATCTTGCCGACCCGGTGACGGGCCTGCGCGACGCTGCTGCCGTGGGCGGGCAGCGCGAAGGAATCACTGTGCAAATGTTCATTGTGCAGATGTTCGTGGACACCCTCGGTCCGCCCGAGCGGCGCGAGCACTTCGGCCGTCGCGGTTCCGCTCACGGGCGCCGTCGTCACGGGGTGGGCCTTTCGGGGGGTGTGACGTGGGGTCGCCGTGGGGTGGGGTGATCTGACGTCACGTCACTCACTATGCTGTGCGGGGGTAACAGGAGGCAAGAGGCAGTCTGGATTTTGCAGAAGTGGTTGTGCA
>NZ_DASZGI010000105.1:0-18232 GCF_035938995.1 Actinocrinis sp. | reverse complement strand
AGGCGGCGTCGTGCGATCCCCGGCGCCCGCCCTGGTGGTCGCCACCCCACTGGCCGCCGGCGACGAGGTGGAGGCGGGAGCCCCAATCATCGTGCTGGAGAGCATGAAGATGGAGACGGTGCTGCGGGCGCCGTTCCGCGCGCGGCTCAAGGAGTGCGCGGTGTCGGTCGGAAGCCAGGTCGAGTCCGGCGCGCCGCTGTTGCGGCTGGAGCCGCTGGCCGACGAAGGCGATGACAGCGCCGCCGCGCATGCCCCGAACTCCGCCGAGGCCGTCGAGTTGGAGCTGCCCGCGGGGTCGTCCGGCGTGCCGGCGCGCGAGCGGATCGACCGCGGGCTGCAAGATCTGCGCAGCCTGCTGCTCGGCTTCGACGTCGACCCGCAAGACGAGCACAGGGTGCTGGCCGACTATCTGGCCGCCCGGGCCGAGCTCGCCGCCGCGGGGCACCGGCCGCTCGCCGAGGAGATCGAGCTCATGTCGGTGTTCGCCGACGTGAGCGAGCTGAGCCGCAAGAAGCCCGTGGGTGAGGAGCCCGGCGGCGGCGACCACGTGCACAGCGCCCGCGAATACTTCCACGCGTACTTGCAGAGCCTCGACGTGGAGCGCGCCGGCCTTCCGGCCTCGTTCCAGGGCAAACTCACGAGAGCGCTCGGACACTACGGCGTCACCGATTTGAAACGCACGCCGGAACTGGAAGAGGCCGTCTTCCGGATCTTCCTGGCGTTGCAGCGGGCAGCGTCTGACGCCACGGTCGTCGTCACGCTGCTGCGCGAGTGGCTGCGCGAGGCGCCGCCCGGCGAGGCGCTGCGGGAGCCGGCAGGCCCCGTGCTGGAGCAGCTGATCGCCGCGACACAGGTGCGCTTCCCCGTGGTCTCCGACCTCGCCCGCGGCGTCGTGTTCGCCTGGTTCGCGCAGCCGCTGCTGCGCCGCAACCGCGCCCGCGTGTACGCCGAAGTCCGCAAGCATCTGCGTTACCTCGATGCGAACCCGGAAGCACCCGACCGCGCCGAGCGGATCGCCGCGATGGTCGCCAGCACCGAACCGCTGGTGCGGCTGCTCGGCCAGCGGCTCGGCCGCGGCGGCCTAGGCCACGCGCCGATGCTTGAAGTGCTGACCAGGCGGTACTACGGCAACAAGGGTCTGGTCCACGTCCGCACGATCGACGCCGCCGGCCACACGTTCGTGGTCGCCGAACGCGCCGGATCCCGGCTGGTCTCCACCGCGGTGAGCTTCGACGAACTCGGGGCCGCGCTCCACGGGCTGGCCGACATCGCCGGCGGCGCCCCGGACGAGGTCGACGCCGACATCTACCTCGCGTGGGAGAAGCAGCCGGAGAGCTTCGACGCGATGGCCGCCGCCCTGCACGAGGTCGTCAACGCGCGACCGCTGCCGAGCCAGGTCCGCAGGGTCACCACCACCGTCGCGGGCCGCGGCCACGAGGTGATGCACCATCACTTCACGTTCCGTCCCTCGGAGCACGGCCTGAGCGAGGAGCGGCTGATCCGCGGCCTGCATCCGTACATCGCGCAGCGGATGCAGCTGGAACGGCTGCGCAACTTCGATCTCACCCGGCTGCCGTCCTCGGACGAGGAGGTCTACCTCTTCCAGTGCATCGCGCGCGACGACCCGTCGGACGACCGGCTCGTCGCGTTCGCGCAGGTGCGTGACCTGACCGAGCTGCGCGACCACGACGGAAGGCTGGTCGCCCTGCCGACGGCCGAGGACACCGTCGCCGCCTGCCTCGACTCGATCCGCCGGGCGCAGTCGCGCCGGCCGGGCAAGAACCGCTTCCCCACCAACCGGATCGTCGTCTATGTGTGGCCGCCGAGCGCTATCACCCGCGCGGAGTTGGACACGATCGCCGCGCGCGTGCTGCCGACCACGGCGGGCGCCGGGCTCGAGGAGATCGAGCTGATCGGCCGGCTGCGCGACCCGGACACCGGCACGCTGGCCAAAGTCGCGATGCACGTCACCTTCGACGCCACCGGCGGCAGCCGGCTGACCATCGGCGAACCGTCGGACGAGCTGATCGAGCCGCTCGACGGCTACCGGCAGAAGGTGCTGCGCGCCAGCAGCCGCAACACCGTCTACCCGTACGAGCTGACCGACGTGCTCGGCACATTCACGGAATACGACCTCGACGACACCGGCGAACTCGCCCCGGTGGACCGGCCGAAGGGCCGCAACACCGCGGCGATCGTCGCCGGAGTCGTCACCACGCGGACCGCCCGGTACCCCGAGGGGATCACGCGGGTGGCGCTGCTCGGCGACCCGACGAAATCGCTCGGCGCGCTGTCCGAACCGGAGTGCCGCCGCGTCGTCGCCGCGCTGGACCTCGCCGAGCGGATGCGCGTGCCGGTGGAGTGGTACGCGCTGTCGGCCGGTGCCCGGATCTCGATGGAGTCCGGCACCGAGAACATGGACTGGGTGGCCGCCGCACTCAAGCGGATCGTCGAGTTCACCCAGGCCGGCGGCGAGATCAACATCGTGGTGGCCGGCATCAACGTCGGCGCGCAGCCCTACTGGAACGCCGAGGCGACGATGCTCATGCACACCAAGGGCATCCTGGTGATGACGCCGGACTCGGCGATGGTGCTGACGGGCAAGCACTCGCTCGACTTCTCCGGCGGCGTGTCGGCCGAGGACAACTTCGGCATCGGCGGCTACGACCGCGTGATGGGCCCGAACGGTCAAGCCCAGTACTGGGCGCCGGACCTGACCGCGGCGCGCCATGTGCTGATGGCGCACTACGACCACACCTACGTCGCGCCCGGCGAGCGGATGCCGCGGCGGGCGCAGACGACCGACCCCGTCGACCGCGATGTCACGAGCTACCCGCACGCTGTCGAGGGCAGCGACTTCACCACCGTCGGCGACATCTTCTCCGCCGAGGCCAACCCCGACCGCAAGAAGCCGTTCGACATCCGGACCGTGATGCGCGCGGTCGCCGACCAGGACCACCCGGTGCTGGAGCGCTGGGCGGGCATGGCCGACGCGGACACCGCCGTCGTGCAGGACGTCCACCTCGGCGGGATGCCGGTGTGCCTGCTGGGTATCGAGTCGCGGCCGGTGCCGCGCCGCGGTTTCCCGCCCACCGACGGGCCAGACGCTTACACCGCGGGCACGCTGTTCCCGCAGTCCTCGAAGAAGGCCGCCCGGGCGATCAACGCGGCCAGCGGCAACCGGCCGCTCGTCGTGCTGGCGAACCTGTCCGGCTTCGACGGCTCGCCCGAGTCGATGCGAAAGCTCCAACTGGAGTACGGCGCGGAGATCGGCCGCGCGATCGTCAACTTCCGCGGCCCGATCGTGTTCTGCGTGATCTCGCGGTACCACGGCGGAGCGTTCGTGGTCTTCTCGAAGGCGCTCAACCCGCACATGACCGTCCTCGCGATCGAGGGTTCGTTCGCCTCGGTGCTCGGCGGCGCCCCGGCCGCCGCGGTGGTCTTCTCCGGCGAGGTCGGCTCGCGCACGGCGAACGACCCGCGCGTGCGGGACATGGAAGCCCGTGTCACGACCGCTTCCGGCGCCGATCGCGCCGCACTGACCGCGGAACTCGACGAACTGCGCGCGACGGTGCGCGCGGAGAAGCTCGGCGAAGTCGCCACTGAGTTCGACCGCGTGCACGACATCCGGCGCGCGGTGCGGGTCGGTTCGGTGGACACCGTCATCCGCGCCGCCGAGCTGCGCCCGCGCATCATCGAGGCGATCGAGGCACGTCTCGACTGACGCCAACGGCGCTAGGGACCTTGTGGCGGCGCTGGCTGCCGGCGCCGCCACTCTGCCCTCGGCTGGCAGGCGTCCCTAGACTTCGAACGCAACCACTCCCGCCAGCCCGCATCACCTCACCGCTGTCTCCAGCAGACCGGGGCAGGACCACGTCCGGGAAAGCGGGTCAAGCTAAACCCAGACCACGGAGTTGTGATCATGCGGAAGCTGATAGCGACGGTGTTCAACTATTCCCTCGACGGCCTGCTCGCCGACGAGGGTACCGAGTTTTGGAAGTTCTGCTTCAGCCTGCCCGAAAACCGTGAGCCCGACGACCCGGCGCACCTCGACTTTATCCGGAGCGCGTACGCGCACATCATGGGCCGCGCCGCCTACGAGGGCATCGCCGAGGCCATGACGGCGACGTCCACCGACCACCCCTTCGCCGACACCCTGAACGCCGCGCGCAAGGTCGTCTTCTCCCGGACCCTGAAGACGGCTGACTGGGCCAACACCACCATCGCCGCTGGTGACACCACAGAAGAGATCGACAAGCTCAGGCTGGGCGGCGACGGCTACATCGTGGTCTGGGGCGGCGTCAGCCTCTGGCGCTCGCTCATGCGACTCGACCTGATCGACGAACTCCAGGTGAGCTTGTTCCCCTACGTCGCGGGCGAGGGCACCCGGCTGTTCGACGGCGTCCCCGAGTCCTACCAGCTCGACCTGGTCTCCAGCACCGCCTCGAGCAACGGGATCGTAGAGCTGCGGTACCGGCGACACCGCTAACCCGGCGGCCCGCCAGCTCGCACGCAGGCTGCGACGGCCTTTGCGCTTGCCGATATCCTCGTCCGTGCTGGCCAGGGCCACTGCCGGAAGGGGGAGTGCGCTGCCCGCGGTGGCGATTGTGCGTATGCTGGCGAGAAGAAAGCCTAGGTGATATGTCACGTAACGGCGGGGCTAAGCCGGTACCCGAGGGCGGCTGGCTCGACGGCGACCAGCAGCGGGCGTGGCTGGCCTATATCCGGATCCAGCTGCGCCTGACGTATGAGATGAACCGCCAGCTGCTCGCGGACAACGCCCTCTCGCTGCCCGACTACGACGTGCTCACGGCCCTGAGCGTCGCCGACGACGGGCGGATGCCGATCACCGTGCTCGCCGCCCAGATCGGCTGGGAACGCAGCCGGGTGTCCCACCACGTGCGGCGGATGAGCACGCGGGGGCTGGTGAACTGCGCCCCGTCGGCCGCCGACAAGCGGGTCACCGAGGTGACGCTGACCGACGGCGGGCGCCACGTCCTCGAGCAGGCAGCGCCCGGACATGTCGACCTCGTCCGGAACCTGTTCTTCGACGGGTTGCCGACCGAGCTCGTCGGGCCGCTCACGGAGGCGTTGGAGAGCGTGTACGCGAACATCATCAAGCAGGGCACGCTGCCGCCGCCGGTCGACTGGCGCCCCGCGCGGGACTGAGGCTGACCGTTTCCGGTCTGGTTCAGCGCTGTGGCGGCCCTGCGTATCAGTCATCGCAGCGTGCGGAAGCAGTTGCGCAGTTCGGTGACGAAGAGGCCTGGTTGTTCGAAGGCTGCGAAGTGGCCGCCCCTGGGGATGTCGTCGTTCCAGTAGAACAGGTGGCTGTAGGTGCGTTCGGCCCAGATCTTCGGCGCCTGATACACCTCTCGGGGGAAGATGCTGACCCCGACCGGCACGTCGACCTTGAGGGTGCGAAAGTCGGTGGTGAAGCTCTCGGCGTACAGCCTGGCCGAGGATGCGGCGGTGTCGGTGAACCAGTAGAGGCTGATGTCGTCCAGGATCCGGTCACGGCCGAACAGCTGGTCGGGGTTGAGGTCGCTGTCGGACCATTCGCCGAGTTTCTCGTAGATCCACGCCGCCTGACCGGTCGGCGAGTCGGCGAGCCCGTATCCGATCGTCTGGGGGCGGGTGCCCTGCAGGAGTGCGTAGGCGGCGCCATCGGTGTTGAAGGCAGTCAGCTGCGCCAGCGCTTTCTGCTCCGCGGGGGTCGGGGGTCCGTCCAGGGGTGGCGGGGCGAACAGCACCGGGAGGTTGAGGTGGATGGCGGCGAGTCCGGCCGGTTGCTGCTCGGCCATCCAGGTGGTGACTCCGGCGCCCCAGTCGCCGCCCTGCGCGACGTACCGCGAGTACCCCAGCCGCGTCATCAGCGTGTTCCAAGCGGTGGCGATCCTCGGCAGCCGCCAACCCGGCTCGGTCGGTTTGTCGGAGAAGCTGAAGCCTGGCAGTGCCGGGATGACCACGTCGAAGGCGTCGGAGGCGTCGCCGCCGTACGCGACCGGGTCGGTGAGCGGACCGATGACGTCGAGGAATTCGAGGACCGAGCCCGGCCATCCGTGGGTGAGGATGATCGGCAGGGCGTTCGGATGGGGCGAGCGCACGTGGATGAAGTAGAACGCCAGGCCGTCGATCGTGGTGCGGAACTGCGGCAGGCTGTTGAGCCGCCGTTCGAGCCGGCGCCACTCGTAACGGTCGCGCCAGTATTCGATCAGGGCCCGGACATTGGGCAGGGGCGAGCCCTGGACCCAGCCGGCGGCGGTCTCCGGGTCCGGCAGGCGGGTGGTGGCCAGTCGGTCGTGCAAGTCGTCGATGGCGTCTTGTGGGACGTGGACCTGAAACGGGACGATCTCACCGGGCAGCGGAGCAGGGAGGACGCCGGCGGGAGTCGCCGCTGCGGCGTGAGCGGCCCCGGCCGGGACTGCGAGGGTCGCGGGTCCCGCCGCCAGCAGCATGCTGCGGCGCGTGAAGGGTGCGGTCATGACCGATGCTCCTGAGGATCGTTCGACGGGATCGGGGAATCCGGGTGCCGGGCGGCGCTAGCGCAGCGGCCGGAAGGTGTCGCGCACTTCGTTGACGAAGAGCCCTGGTACCTCCCAGGCCGCGAAGTGCCCGCCGTGGGGGATCTGGTCGTTGAAGTGGATCAGGTTGCTGTAGCAGCGTTCCGCCCAGATGCGGGGCGCGCGGATGATCTCCTTGGGGAAGACCGAGACCCCGACGGGCAGGCTGAGTGACGGCCGCACGGTGACGGGGTCTTCCCAGTAGATCCGCGCCGACGAGGTCGCCGTGTTGGTCAGCCAGTACAGGGTGATGTCGTCCAGGGCCGCGTCGATCCCGAATTCCGGGGCGTCGTCGCTGTCGGTCCAGGTCGCGAACTTCTCGTAGATCCAGGCGGCCAGGCCGCTGGGAGAGTCGGCGAGTTCGTAGCCGATGGTCTGGGGCCGGGTGGTCATCTCCTTCAGGTAGCCGGCTCCGTGGGTGAGGAAGGCATTGATCTGGGCGAGCGCCGCGGTTTCCGGCGGCGTCGGGACCGCGCTGACGGGCGGGTCGAAGAGGAAGGTCGGGAAGTTGGTGTGGATGCCGGCCAGCGCGGGCGGCGCCAGCTTGGCCAGCGCGTGGGTGACGCCTGATCCCCAGTCGCCGCCCTGGGCGACGTAGCGGGAGTAGCCCAGGCGCGTCATCAGCGCGTCCCACGCTGCGGCGATGCGGTCGACACCCCAGCCTGTGACCGTGGGTCTGTCGGAGAATCCGAAGCCGGGCAGCGAGGGGATGACGAGGTGGAACGCGTCGGCGGCGGACCCGCCGTGCCGTGTGGGGTCGGTCAGCGGGCCGATAGTGCCGAGGAACTCGATGAACGAGCCGGGCCAGCCGTGGGTGAGGATCACCGGCAGGGCGCCGGGGTGCGGGGAGCGCACGTGCAGGAAGTGGACGCCCAGCCCGTCGACCAGGGTGCGGTACTGATTTAGTGCATTGATACGCCGTTCGAACCGACGCCAGTCGTAGCCTTCGGCCCAGTAGCCCGCGACGGCTCGGGCGCGGGCGAGCGGCACGCCCTGCTCCCAGCCGTCGGTCGTGCCCCGGTCGGGCCACCGCGTGCGTGCCAGGCGCGCCTTGAGATCGCGCAGCGCTTGCTCGGGGACGTGGACGCGAAACCGCTCGATGCCCGTCGTCGCGGGCGGAAGCACGAGGCCGCGCACGGCGGTGTCCGCCGCGGCAGGTGGCGCGTTCAACAGCAGCGCGGCCGGTGCTGTCGCCGCGAGGGTGACGGCGCCGCCCGCGCGCAGCATCGCTCTGCGGGAGACCGAACGTCCCGGCCAAGCCGCGGGAGCGCCTTCTCGCTCTGTGATCTGGGCCATCGCCCATTCAACTCCTCTGGTCGGTCTGCCTCGGCGCTTCGAGCTTACGTGATGTATCACGTAATTTGTAGACGCGACTCGCCGACCCGAAGCGCGGCCCCTCCCCCATCACCCCTCTTCGCACTGTCGATTACATGATATGTCACGTATATTGGCGAGCAGCGGTAAGCGGCCTACAGCGTCCGGCCTGTTCGACGACCGAGATGGGGAGCCTCGAGATGACCGAGACCAACCGCGACGCGGAGTCAGCGGGAACCGGCGCCCTCACCGCAGGGAGCGGCCGCGCGGCCCACCGTGCCGTGCCCGTACATCTCGCCTGCCGCATCGGCGCGCGCGAGACAGCCGTGGAACGCAACGCCTGGGCCGCGGTGGCGTCCATCGCGCTGGGGTCGTTCGCCCTGGTGTTCTCGGAACTGATCCCCGTGGGACTGCTGGCGGACATCAGCGGGCATCTGCGCGTCTCGATCGGAGTCGGCGGCCTGATGGTGGTCATTCCGGCCGTCGCCGCCGCGCTCGCCGCGCCGGTGCTGACCCTCTGCTCGGCACGACTGGAACGGCGCGCCCTGCTGGTCGCGCTCAGTGCGCTGGTCCTGGTCTCCAACGTGATCAGCGGCATCGCACCGGACATCGGGGTGATGCTCGCGGCCCGCGCGGTGCTGGGAGTCTGTATCGGCGGGTTCTGGGTGTTCGGGGCCGGAGCCGCGATCGCCCTGGTGAGTGAGCGGGCGCGCGGCACCGCGGTGGCGGTGGTCAGCTCAGGGATCTTCATCGCGACCGTCGCCAGCCTGCCGGCGGCATCGCTGATCGGCACGCTGACCACGTGGCGGATCGCGTTCGCGGTCGCCGCCGTCTTCGCGGCCGTCGCCGTCGCGGCTCAACTCGTCGCGGTGCCGCGGCTGGGCGCGGGCGGACGGGTCCAACCCAGAGCCCTGCTCACGGTGATCACCCTGCCGGCCCCGCGAACGGGCCTGGTGGCGGCGAGCGCGATCTTCTTCGCCCACTTCGCCGCGTACACCTACATCGGGCCGCTGCTCCGCGCCCGAGCCGGCCTCGGCGCCGACGCGATCACGCTCGTGCTGCTCGGATTCGGCCTGGCCGGCGCGGTCAGCAACTTCACCGCGGGCGTCACCGTCCGCAGGCATCTGCGAGCGACCCTCCTGGGTTCCGGCCTCCTGATCGCTGTCAGCACCCTGCTGCTCGCGACCATCACCGGCGCCAGACCGTTGACGATCGCGCTGGTCGCCGTCTGGGGGTTGGGCTTCGGGGCGGTACCGGTGGCCGCACAGAGCTGGATGGCCCAGGCGATGCCGGCCAACGTCGAGGGAGGTCTGGCGCTTTTCGTCTCCGCGCTTCAGGGATCCCTGGCCGCCGGCTCAGCGGCCGGCGGGATCGTCTACGACACGCAAGGTCCCGGCGGCGCGCTCATCGTCGCCACCGTCATCGCCGCCCTGGGTGCGCTGGTCCTGCTTCGGACTCCTCGCAAAGTGAGTTCTGTAGTCGTCGCCAGCAGATGACGGCGCCGCCGAGGGCGAGGAACGACGCTACGCGCGCGGCATCCTCGTCAGCTGCGCGAGCTCAAGACCCAGCACGCTCCTGACATTCTCTTCGATCAGAACTTTCCCGTGACCGCGTGACGCCCTGAGCCGCGGCCTCGACCGGCAGCACACGGAGAATCAGGGCCCTACGGTAGCCGCCATCTCTGGTCGCGGGTCACCACGGGCACCTCGTCGGCGGCCTACTTCTCTGCGGGTAGCCCGAGGCCGAAACTCCCTCGGGCTACCCGCCCCGCATCCCTGGACGTAACCCCCGCTCATATCACTAAGAGAGACCGAAGCCGTGGTCTGACCGGCTGACGCGGCTCAAACCCTCCACGACAGGGAGTACCGATGACTCATGTACATGTGTGGCCGACGCGGCGTGCGGGGCGGAGCGCTCGGACAGGACGCACGTTGCCGCCTGGCCGCGCACGGACTGTGGGCACGCTGGCCGCCGCGGCGGCGCTCGCGGGCTCAGCGTTCGCCTCGCCCGCGCACGCGGCGACACCGCAGTACAAGCTGACGATTGTCGGCAGCTCGGGCACGGAACTGTTCGGGATCAATAAGAACGCAGACGTCTTCGGCATCGCGATCGAGAAGGGGGCCAAGGTTCAGGAGGGCTTCCTGCTGGCCGCCGGCACCACGAAGATGGTGTTCCTGGGCTCGCCGGGCGATCCGGCGAACACCAACTCCGTCTCCAGCCCCGACGCGATCAACGCCGGTGCCGACATCGTCGGCACGGCTACGTCATTCGCCACCGGCAACCAGGCCGCGGTCGAGTGGGCCGACAGCGCCACCCCGACCGACCTGGGGACGAAGCTCGGACTCCAGAACCTCGTCTCCTCCCCCGAGTTGACCTCGATCAACGACAACGGCCTGATCACCGGGTTCGGCTCCAACCGGGGCGACGTCGGGTTCACGATCAACGGCAGCACCGTCACCAGGCTGCCGGCGCTGCCCAACGGCGGCGTCGACGTCGAGCCGATCGCCGTCAACAACTCGGGCCTGATCGTCGGCCAGGCCGACACCACGACGTCGGACTTCCAAGCCGCCGCATGGCAGAACGGCACCATCAAGGCGCTCGGCATGCTGCCCGGCAGCCTCACCTCCGAGGCGCTGGCGGTCAACTCGACCGGACAGGCCGTCGGGGCCGACGTGGAACTGTCCGACTCTGACGCCCACGCCGTGCTCTTCGCCAACGGCACGGTCACCGACCTCAACGCCCCGGGCACCGGAACTCCGGGCGGCGATGCCGTGGCGAACGCGATCAACGACAACGGCGTGGTCGTCGGCCAAGGCGGCAACGGCCACGCATTCGTCTACCAGAACGGCCAGGCCACCGACCTGAACAGCCTGATCGCCCCCGGATCCGGGTTCACCCTGCTCACCGCCGACGGGATCAACGGCAACGGCGTGATCGTCGGGACCGCTTCCAACAGCAACGGCCAGACGTTCGGCTTCGAACTCACCCCGATCAGCTAGCGCACGGGCCGCGGCCTCCACCACCGCTCGTGCCGCGTTCCTCACAGCGTGCGGGATCGCCCCTGGTCAGCGGGCCTGACCAGGGGCATCGCGCTCGGTAGGAGAGCTCTGCCACGCCGAGGTCGACGTTCGCGCGGGCTGCGCGCGACGAGAGGGAAGAACGTGCCATCCGCCGCGGGATCAGAACCCGACGCGAGTGATCGCACTCAGTCACTCAGTACGGTGAGGGCTGGTTGCGGATGACGGCCAGGCTGACGATCTTCCCGTCTCGCAGGGAGAAGTAGCTGGTCATGATCAGTTCCTCCGGCAGGTTGGTCTTGTCATAGTCGCCGTCGTACTTGGCGCGCACGATGATGTCGCCGTAATGGTCGACGACCTCCCTGACCTCCATCGTGACGCGATCGCCGACGAACTCCTTGGCCATGAACGCGCGGATGGCCTCGATGCCCCAGATCTCGCGGCGGTTGTCGTTCACGTAGGCGTCCGGGGCGAAGGTGGCGACGATACGGTCGGTGTCGAAGGCGTTGACCGCGGCGATGTGCTCGGCAACGACCGGGGGCAGTGCGGTGATCACCTGGCTGGTCATGGGTGGTGGCTCCTCTCTTCCTCGGGCCAGCTCGTAGCCCGTCGACACCCAGCCTCCGCCTTCCTGCGAGGGGAGGGTCAAGGGCTGATCCACGGTTTGACTCTCCCATCGGGGGAGATCCCAGACTGGGCTCGTGACCTCAACGCTTGCCATCGGCGACTTCTCGCGGGCCACGCACCTGAGCGTGAAGATGCTTCGCCATTACCACGAGATCGGCCTGTTGGAGCCGGCCGCTGTGGATGCGGACACCGGATATCGGCGGTACGCCACCGAGCAGATCGTCGCGGCTCAGATCATCCGCCGCTTCCGCGACCTGGATATGCCACTCGAAGAGATCCATACCGTGCTTCAGGCTCCCGACGTCGCGATTCGAAACCGGGTGATCGCCAACCATCTGGCCCGTCTGGAGTCAAGCCTGGCTCGGACCCAAGAAGCGGTCACCTCCCTGCGAGAGTTGCTGGATCACCCCCAGGCCAATGTCCCCATCGATCACCGCCGTCTCGCCTCGACGCCGGCCGCGGTCATCACCGACATCGTTGACAAGGCCGACGCCCTGACGTGGTATCGCGGAGCCATCGGCGAACTGGCCGCGACGCTGTCCGCCCAGGACATCAACCCGGCCGGGCCCGCCGGGGGCATCTTCGACACGGAGCTGTTCACCGAGGACCGGGGACGAGCCACGGTCTTCCTTCCGTGCGATCCGGTGCCCGAGCCGATTGGACGCGTGAGCGCCACGGTGATCCCACCGGCAGAACTGGCGACTATCGTCCACCCCGGTCCCCACACCGACATCGACCGAACTTACGGTGTCCTGGCCGCTTACGTGACCCGGCATGAGCTCGCGGTCGACGGGCCGATTCGCGAGTACTACCTGGTCGGGCCCGCTGAAACCCGAGACGAATCCCTGTGGCGTACCGAAGTCGGATGGCCGATCTTCCAAGCCCGGCACCCACGCTAACTATCCGGCTAGTGCGTGAAGCGCGCCGGCATGGGGGCCGGGAGGCGGCGCTCGGGTGCCCTGTCGAACGGGCCACGTTGCGGCCCTTGACCTGATATCGGAATCAATGAACAAAAAAGCAATCCGCGAACCAGGTGAGGGAGATGACGTGAGTAACGCCGCACGACCACAACAGCCAGCAGGGAGCGACATAGCCGGGGTCCGTCCATTCCGTGTCGAGATCAGCGATGCGACGATCGATGACCTCCGCGAGCGGCTAGCGCGAACGAGATGGCCGGAGAAGGAGCCCGTCGGGGACTGGTCGATGGGGATACCGCTCGGGTACGTCCAGGAGCTCGCCGAATATTGGGAGAATTCCTACGACATGCGGCGCGTCGCTGACCGGCTGAACCGCTACGAGCAGTTCAGGACGACGATCGACGGCGTGGACATCCACTTCCTGCGAGTGCGCTCGCCCGTCGAAGGGGCGACGCCGTGCGTCATGACGCACGGCTGGCCGGGATCGGTGATCGAGTTCGACAAGGTGATCGATCCGCTCGTGGATCCGGTCGGCCACGGCGGGGAGGCGTCCGACGCGCTGGAGCTGGTGATCCCGTCGCTCCCCGGCCACGGGTGGAGCGGCAAGCCGACCGCGACCGGCTGGAGCGTCGAGAAGATCGCGCAGGCGTGGATCGAGCTGATGGAACGGCTCGGCTATGAGCGCTGGGTCGCCCAGGGCGGCGACTGGGGCGCCCTTGTCAGCACGGCGATCGGGCGGCTGGCCGATCCGGCCAAGTTGATAGGGATCCACATAAACTGGGCGCTCGCCGACCCGGCGAAACTGATGGAGCTCGGCGGGCCGAACGAGGAGGAGCAGGGGTACCTCGCCCGCCTCCAGCACTCCGGCGAGGCCGAGGGCGGCTACGCGATCGAGCAGGCCACCAAGCCGCAGACGGTCGGTTACGGCCTGACCGACTCCCCGGTCGGCCAGCTCGCCTGGATCGTCGAGAAGTTCAAGACCTGGTCGGACTACGGCGAGGACGTCGAGAACTCCTTCACCAAGGACGAGTTGCTCGACAACGTGATGGTCTACTGGCTGAACGCGGCGGCGGCCTCCTCGGCTCGCCTGTACTGGCACTCGCTCGCGTCGAGCGTTGGGAGCTTCGACGAAGTGCCCGCGCGGACTGCTTACTCTCGCTTTCCAGCGGACAACGTCGCCCTGTCCGAGCGCTGGGCACGGACCCGTTACACCGACCTGCGCCACTACGGCACGCCAAAGAGGGGTGGCCATTTCGCCGCCTACGAGGCGCCTGGCGAGTTCGTCGCCGAAGTGCGCGCCGGACTCCGCGCTCTGCTATGAACGCCGATCCCCGTGCAACGCCCCCGGACGACGCCCGCTTCCCAGCGATTCGACAACATGCGGCCTGATGGACCTACGGCGGCGAGAGGCCGATGCGCATCTCAAGAACCTGTCATTCCCGGTGACGGACCATCGGGCGTAGCGATCCGGACTGCGGCGTACATCTTCAGGATTCGAATATGATGTGAGTCACATTTGGCGGCGTCGCCGGCCGGGGTCTTGATCGCGGATGGGGAGATGCGTGCTGCAGACCATCGACATCGAATGGCCAGGTCGACGGCAGACGGTTGATCTCGTGCGTGCCCGCCTCAGGCGCAGGGGTGTGCCGACGCAGCCTCCACCCATCATGCTTCTGATGGGCCGTCGCGGCACCGGTAAGACCGTGCTGCAACGTGTATTACGCAGGCGTCGCGCATCCGGACGAGTGGGGCACGAGCTCCGGCGCGCCATGCACGTACAAATATCAGGGCTATTCGACATTCTGCAAGGCCTACACGCAGTTCCCGGCCAGTTCGCTGATCGATGGCAACACGATCATGGGTTACGACGCCACCCTGACCGCCGTCTCCGCCATCCGGCTCGCCGGCACCCTGGATGATAGTTGAGCCGTCAGCGCTGTTCGGCCGGCCTCGGCTCCACGCCGAGCGCGATACAGGACTCGTAATACATCCGAACCACTTCGGTTCGGATCGCCGACCGCGCGGTGATCGGGGCGCTCCACGGCACGCGGACCGCCTCGCGGCGGCCGTCCACCTCTGCGTCGAAGGTGATGGCCGCACTGTCGACGTCGGTGACCGAGGCGGCGGTCGCCTGCGGCCGCCCGCCCAGCGCACGGACGATGAGGAGGCTGTCCTCGCGGTGGTCGCGGTTCATGTGGTCGGCGACGGCCTGCACGATCTCGGCCGAGAACGGGTTCTTCGCTGCGTCGCTCACGATTGCCCGCCAGTGGACGGCCGGTCGACGCGGTGCTCGTCGATCAGGGTACGCATCTCGATCCGACCGTCCCGGACCCACTGCCACGTCCGGCAGCGGTCGTTGCCGTCGTCGGAGAGCACGATCATCTCGAACAGACGCAGGTCGGTGCCCCGCTCCTTGAAGATCCAGGTGAGATAGAGGGTGTTCTCGTCCAAAGCCCAGACGACCCCCTTGATCCGCTCGGTGTCGAAATGCATCCGACCGTAGCCGTCATAGCTCCCGGGGAACTCGTGCACCTCGACCCGTCCGTCGGGCCAGGTGTAGGTGTTGACCTGGCGGTAAGGAAACGCCTCGCCGTCCGGAAACAGGCAGGCCAGGTGTGAGGCGTGCTGGTCGGTGATCTTCCCCTCGAGGTCGACGTGGATGTAGGTGCCCTCCCAGTAGCCCTCATGCTTGGCCAGCAAGGGCATTCCTTCCCTGATCCCCATGGCTCTCCCTCGATCGGCATAACCCCAGGCTGACCCGCCGTTGCGGCGTCGTCTACGCCCACCGCGCCGACGTCCGCTGGACGGGGCACGTCACTGCGGGCCCTGCTTCGGATGCTGCCTGCGGAAGTAAGTCCAGCTGGTCTCGTTCGGCTCTGACCACGCCTGCGGTGCGGTCGCGTACTCGGGATGGTGCTCGGCGATGTAGGTGCGTATGCGCGCGGGTGCTTCATTCCAAGCCCCGAGTTTGCGGCCGCGGCAGTGGAACACCAGGCCGCCGGCCCGCTTGCCCATCCGCATCCACGGCAGCCACGGTGACACGCGTGACCACGACAGCGTGTGCGGAACGGAGAGCACTGATTCGTCGGCGAGCGCGGCCAGCGGCGCATAGAACTGGAACAGCTCCAGGGCCCGGTAGGTGTCGTCGGCCGAGTTGTCCGGGTACTGCGAGGTAGGCAGGGGCGAGGGATAGGCCAGTGGGACGTCCACGTTGACGCACACTTGATCGCCGAGCACGGTCATCGGCAAGCGGAACGGCCCGCGCGGGGAATCCACCAGCCAGCGCTGGTTGGCCGGATCGTTCCATACATGGCCGACAGCGACCTCTTCGCCTGTCTCCGGGTTGAGCCAGCGCTCGGCGATCGAGCGGTCGTGCGGGTCCAGATAGAAGGCGGCCTCCCGGGCCAGCAGCTCCCAGCCGCCGTCGACTTCGACCAGCCGGGACACGTTCACGCCCTCGAAGCCGAAGATGCGGCGATACGGCGCGTGCGGCGCCGCGGCGTAGACATCGCCGCACCACCATAAGGTGACCTGCGAACCATCCGTGGCGGACCTGATCCTGGCCAGCGCATCGAGCTGCCGGCGCGGACTGAGAGCGGCAGGATCGAAGGACACAGCTTGCCTCCGGACGGGCTCAGCACTCACGAGCGTTCCAGGTAGCGCGGCAGGTCGCCACCCAGCTCGACCAGTACGTCGGTGTTCAGCTGGTAGGCAACCAGCGCTTCGTCGATCACCTTTGCCTGCTCCTGTGTCGACCAGGTGACGGTGTCCAGCAGCTGCCTGTACTCCCTCTTGAACGTGCTGAGGTCCGCGATGCCAGGGAACTGATAAAAAGCGATGCCTCGACCGTTGACGAGCTCTGTCGGGAATGCCCGCTCCAGTGCGGTACGGATGATCTGGCCCCCAGAGATGTCCCCGAGGTAGCGCGTGTAGCTGTGTGCGATGAAGCCGCCTGGCCAGTCGAAGCACACCTCGTGCATCCGCGCGCAGTACTTCCTGGTGGCTCCGGTCGGCTCGATTCGGGAGGGCCAGTCGGCGCCGACGAGGTACTCCAGATCCGCTCGCAGTGCTTTGGTACGCAGCAGAGAGTCGAACACGAACTTGCCGCCGACCTGGTCGGCGCGCATGGCCTCGGCCGCCTCCTCCAGCACCACGTACACGAAGTAGAGCTGGGCGACCATGGCAGCGTAGCCCTCGAGGGCCAGCTTCCCCCCGAGGACGGCCTGCATATAGTCGGTGCACTCAGCGCGCTGGTGGCCACCCCACGTCCTGCTCTTCAGAGCACGAGAAAACCACGTGTCGGCCGAAGTTCGGTCGGTCGGGGCGGTCATGGCGAACCT
This sequence comes from Actinocrinis sp., assembly GCF_035938995.1. GTDB lineage: Bacteria > Actinomycetota > Actinomycetes > Streptomycetales > Catenulisporaceae > DASZGI01. The sequence continues at coordinate 1,454 of NZ_DASZGI010000105.1, read as the reverse complement.
TCTTGTCCTCGTTTTCGGGATTGTTGGTGCGTTTTTGACGGTCTGTCAAGTTCCTCGTGGCGAAAGATCGAAAAGCCGGACTCGGCAAGGTTGCGAGGCCGGCTACACATCCGAGGATCTATCATGCGGCTGAAGTAAGCAGCCGAGGATTGCAATGGGTGCCTCACTATCCAGGGCTTTGTGTCCGCTCGTGCAACGGTAAGGAAAGGTCGCCGGTGAGGCGTACGTCGACGCAAACACTTACGCAATGAGCTTCCCCATGGGGATTGTCAAGCCAGGCTTCGTGAAGCCCTTCAATGCTTTGAGCCTCAGGCAGGCGGTTGCCCGGAAGGTGGCGACGGGGCCGGAGTGATCGTCACCTTCCGCCGCTCAGCGGGTCGTTGTCTCGACTCGGCAACTACAAGCTCGATATACGTCAGCGCGTCGCGCAGCGTGTCGAGGGCCTCGCCCGCGACGGCCGAGGTACGGGCGGCGACGACCTTGGCCGAGACCAGTGCCATCGTGTTCCGGAAATCAGAGATCTGATCCTGCATCACAGCCGCCCGGGCGGTCAGCAGATCCTCAGCGCCGCGTAGCCCGCTAAGGTCGCCGCGCAGTTCCTGGATGCGCTGCTGGGCGCGCGCAGACTGGTCCGCGAGAAGATCGGCCCGGTCTTCGCCAGCCGCTGCGGCGGCGCTGTGCTGCTCGCCGATCCGGCGGGAGCCCTCTTCGAGATCCTCGATCCGCTCCTCGAGGTGCTTGCGCGCCGTCACGATGTCCAAGGTTTCGCGGTGCACCAGTTCCAGCAGGTCTGCCTGCATGCGCACCACCGTCGCCAAACGGTCTTCGAACTCGTTCACGCCGCCTCCCGCCAAGCAACCATCCGCCATATAACGAACATCCGGCCTGCTCCGTTCCCCTGGTCGGCGGCCACGGACGGTGGTGATGCTCGGCGAAACGGGAAACGTGTGGATGGATTTTCAGCACACACTCGGTCAGCCTGCCCAGATGACGTCTGGAGAGGTGGGCGCGCCGGGCGATCAGCTGGATGCTGGCGGGCCACCCGGCAACGCGCGGGTTCAGGCCGGTCAACTTGATCGGCGCGTCGGCGCGGCGAGAGAGCACCGCCATGCCCGATCGAACCCTTGCCGTCGGCCACGGCAGAGGGCCGACGGCTCCATCCCCTCAACTCGAACACCAAAAACGTGCACCCACTGCTGCGCGGATATGCACTCGACGTTCACGTCCTCGCGGGGTGGGGGCGCCTGGCGCAGTGCGGCAGGCGGCTTGGACCGCCCGGCGCGCGCACGGTGAGTGTCCGAGGCCGCCCGGTGGGCGGTCAGAAGCGGTGGGTCGTGGCGCCGAACGGGTCGCCCTTGGCGTGCGCGTCGATCTTCGTCGGGGTGACCGAGAAGACCACGCTGGTGACGTGCTCCGCCCCCGGGTCGGAGAAGCCGCCCTCGTGCGCCGCCAGT
>NZ_DASZGI010000104.1:0-2415 GCF_035938995.1 Actinocrinis sp. | reverse complement strand
CACGATCGCGTCGAACGGCGCGTTCGGCGGCTCCGGCAACACGCTCGGGACCTACACGGTCACGGTGACGGCGACGGACACGGCAGGAGTCTCCGGCACGGCCACCTTCGTCTGGTCCGTCGTGCAGTAAGCCGGGTTGCCGGTCGCGCTTACGAGCTGAACACATGAGCTGAACGCAGCGAAAACGGCGCCCCGCTAGCCGGAGCACCGGAACGGAAGTGGACAGCACACGCAACAACCCGCGCCGCGCGGGCCCGGCATAGTCGCCGGGTCTGCGCGGCGCGGGGCGTCTTCGTACGGATAGTCGGTGACGTCTTCAGGATCTATGGTGCACGGACGGGGGATCAGATCGTCGGGCGCGTCCGGGTGCATAGCTGGCGGTGTTTGTAGGTGCGCACCGACCATGCTCCGAGCGCGGCATAAACCCAGACCCAGACACCCGCACCAACCCCATCAACATACGAGTGTTGCAACCACTCCCTGAATCCGAGTCGCCTCCGGCGGACCCTCGCTCGGGATGGGGAGGTTCCAGAGGCGCGGGAGGGTCCGGAAGGCGGGGAGAGGGTGGTCGGCCCTGATCATCTCCTCGCCGGTCATCGCAAGCGACTACCAGACCGCGCCGAGGGGCACAAGGCGAAAAGCGTGCCTTGCACCCCTCAACACGGCCCGGAAGGGACAGGTCTTGCCCGGCGAGGAGATGCCTAGAATCTCCAGTCCGAAATATGACCGGCGGTCACGCAGGCATCGTCACCATGCCACGCGAAGCGCGGCGGCTATCCTGCTCGTGTCAGCCGCGCGGTAGGACCTCGGCGAGCACGGACGGCACACCCCACCAGTCCGTGGACACCACGCTGGCGTGATGTGCTGCTAGCAGCGCCACTCTGGCCTGGGCATCGGCAATGGGTGGGTTGTGCAGATCCAATGTCGGTGCCACGTTTTGGGCGTCGGTCATGATCAGGATGTAGTGGTTAGTGTCGTACCAGGACGTGTCGACGCTGGTGACGTAGGTGCTGGCGTCGCCATCGAAGAACACGAACCACGGTTTCAAAGTTGCGTCGGTGAACTTGTCGCGTGGGTCACCCGTCACCGCGCCGAGCACCGACGGGAACAGTGTCGCCTGGTTCAGCGTGCCGGCGGCCTTCAGCCCGTTGAGATAGGTCGAGTACTCGACGTCACTCTTGGGGTTGTGAAACGGGTTGGCAAGTTCCACAGTGCCGGTGATCAGGTACATCACCAGCTTGCCGGCCAGCGCTGACTCGGTCGGCCACGCGTTGGCCTTGGCCGCGGCGTCCAGGCTGGGATACCCGCTCATCAGGTCGCTCGGCCGATACAGGATGTTGCCGACGTGGCTGTTGACGTAGGAGTCGAACTGGCTGGGCCCCATGCCGACACTGGCACCGAAGCCGTCCTTCATCTCGACCTTGATGTAGATCGGGCCGGACGTGGGGTGCGCGGCCAGCCAGTACTTGATGTCGTCGAGGCAGGAGCCGAGGTCCTTATTGGCACTGCCGGTGTAGATCTGGGCCGACGAGCTGGCGTCGACGCAGTTGTTGTTGTTGCCGAAGGGACTGCTGTGGCTGACCTTCCACTCGTTGGTGAAGAAGTCGTCCCAGGTGTCCAGTTCGAGCAGCTTTGCCCCGGCGTCCAGCGCCTGGGCGAGATAGGGGTACGCGGTGGTGTCGTCGTAGGTGTTGTGCAGGCCGACGACGGTGGACTGGGCCAGGGTGGTGTTCTGGGACAGGGCTGCGGCGGAGGTGGCCGAAGCGATCATCAGCAGGGCTGCGGCGAAAACACTGCCGCAAATGCGAAAGCGCCTCATGTTCGGTCATCGTAGTGAGGTCCGCCACGTCCGCCCAGCCACCGTCCGGAGGGCGCGGCTTAATCCTTACCGAATACACGCCGGTTAACCGGGGCGGCGTCGGTGAACCGCTAGTGTCTCAACCGACGTAGTCAGCAAGAAGTCAGCGCAGCCCCCGGCAACGGCCGATACGAGACGACAGCAGACGACAAACGATCACCGGTCAACCCCACTTGATCGGCGCATCGGCGCGGCGAGAGAGCACCGGCGTGCCCGATCGAACTTTTGCCGTCGGCCACGGCAGGGGGCTGGCGGCCTCCGTCCCCTCAGCTCGGGCACCGGAAAGGTGCGCCTGCTGTTGCGCGGGATATGCACTCGACACTGACATCCTCGCGGGACGGGGGCGCCTGGCGCATTGCGGCAGGCGGCTTTCACCGCCCGGTGCGCGCATGGTGAGTGTCCGAGGCCACCCGGTAGGCGGTCAGAAGCGGTGGGTCGTGGCGCCGAACGGGTCGCCCTTGGCGTGCGCGTCGATCTTCGTCGGGGTGACCGAGAAGACCACGCTGGTGACGTGCTCCGCCCCCGGGTCGGAGAAGCCGCCCTCGTGCGCCGCCAGT
>NZ_DASZGI010000103.1:0-3659 GCF_035938995.1 Actinocrinis sp. | reverse complement strand
CCCGACTCGTTCTGGGGGCACTTCTTCCTCGCCTCGCACCCCCTGGCTGCCCGGGTGTGGGGGCCGCTGATCGGCCCGCTGGTCGCGATGCTGAGCTTCGTCTGCTCCATCGGGAACGTGCCGCTGGCGGTGGTGCTGTGGAAGGGCGGGATCAGCTTCGGCGGCGTTGTCGCGTTCATCTTCGCCGACCTGCTAATTGTGCCGATCCTCAATATCTACCGGAAGTATTACGGCGCGCGGATGGCACTTTTCCTGTTGGGCACTTTCTACGTCGCGATGGCGGGGGCCGGGTACGTCATCGAGCTTGTGTTCGGCGGGCTTGGGCTGGTGCCCGACCAGCGCGCGGCTCACCTGCCGACTGACGGCGTTTCGTGGAACTACACGACCGTTCTCAACATCGTGTTCCTCGTGCTGGCCGCGGTGCTGGTGGTTCGGTTCCTGCGCACCGGTGGCCGAGCGATGCTTTCGATGATGGGCGGCTCACCAGATCAGTCGCATGACCACAAGCACCATCACGAACACGGGACGGCGGGGTCGGATGCCCGGCCAGCACGCCGCTCCCGCCGAGCCACCCGACCACGTCCGTCACATACGACGACAGATACTCCTTAAGGGCTGGCGCCCTCCGGTGTCGCAGCCATCTGGGCGTTCTTATATCCGTAGACTGCGGCGAGGGCTCCACTTCGGCCGTGCACACCCAGCTTGCTGAATAAGTGCCTTTGGATGCTTTCGACAGTCTTCACCGAGACGCGCAGCGTGTGCGCGGTCTGCTTCACCGAATATCCCGCCGCGGCCAGGCCGATGATCTCGCGTTCGCGCGGAGTCAGTCCGACCGGCTCGGCGGTCGGGCCGCCGCTGGCGAGCAGGCCGCGCCGCAGCGCCACCGCGACGGCCTGCGTCTCGCCGTGCACGTCGAGCTTCGCGAACACCCGCCGCTTGTGGTTCTCCACGGTCGCCGGGCGGACCCCGAGCGCCGTGCCGATCTGCGCGGACCGCAGCCCGAGGCCGAGCAGCCGCAGGACGTCGAGCTCGCGCGGCGTGAGGCGGACGCCGTTCACGGCCTCACCAGTCTCTCCTTCGGCTGTGGGTGACGTCAGCCGCCTGATCGCAGACGCCAGGGACGGCAACCCGCCCGCGTAGTTCACCAGCCGGTCGAAGCCGGCCACGTGCAAGCGCCGTACCTCTGCACGGCTCAGCGAGTGGTGCAGGCCGATGCTGCGCAGCGGGGAGCACTCGCGCAGCCGTTCGAGCAGCCGCACGGCGCTCCACCCGGCCGGGTCCGCTTCGAGGATGGCCAGGGCGGGACGGTGGATGCCGCAGGAGCACAACAGTTCGCGTCCGTCGCGCACCACCGCGACGGCGACCAGGCCGGCCCGGCGGTCGAGCCAGTCCGCTAAGAGGCCGCGCAAGAGGGGATCGCGGCACTGCAAGACGATCGAAGTGGGTGGCCGGGCACTGTCGCCCGGCAGTGATGGCGACATGGGGAGCCCTCCGGGCGAACACGCGCGAGCACGCTCGCGGTCCAACTTGCGCCGAGGGAGGGTCCGAAGCGTGCAAATGTTTCGTTCGGAAAGTAACTTAACAACACCAAGTGCGCAAGAGTTCGAAACCCTCTCTTGGTTTTCGGCACCCTCGCGGTGTGGCAACGTGAGTCCCCGCGGATTTCCGGACGCGATTTCTGTGACCCGGGGCCCCGGCGTGGTGTCTCCGAAAGTGATGGCGCCCTTCGAAGCCGACTTCGGGGGGCGGGAGACGGACGCGGACAAGGGCACCGAGGCGAGGTTGACGATGGTCTGGCAGACGGATCCGACGCGGGCGGGCGCGATACCGGTGGACCTGCGGCTGGTCGAGGCCGCGCGGGCCGGGGAACAGGACGCGCTCGACGAGCTGATCGCGCGGTACCTGCCGCTGGTCTACAACATCGTGGGCCGGGCGCTGGCGCGGCGCGGGGACGTGGACGACGTGGTGCAGGACACCATGCTGCGCGTCGTGCACGGGCTGCCCGGGCTGCGCGATCCGCAGCGGTTCCGCTCCTGGCTGGTCGCCATCACGATGAACCAGGTCCGCGAGCACCACCGGTCCCGCGGCATCGATCCGGCCCCGCTGGACGAGGTCGCGGAGGTGGCCGACCCGGGCGCGGACTTCGTCGACCTGACGCTGACCGAGCTGGGGCTCTCCGGGCAGCGCCGCGAGGTCGCGCAGGCCACCCGGTGGCTCGACCCGGACGACCGCCATCTGCTCTCCCTGTGGTGGCTGGTCACCGCCGGGCACCTGACCCGCGGCGAACTGGTGAACGCCCTGGAGCTGGACCCGCACCACGTGACGGTCCGGGTCGCGCGGATGAAGGGGCAGTTGGAGGGCGCCCGGCTGGTGGTGCGGGCGCTGGCTGCCATGCCCGGCTGCTCCCGCCTCGCCGACGCGGCCGCCAGCTGGACAGGCAAGCCGGCTCCCCTGTGGCGCAAGCGCTTCGCCCGGCACATCCGCGAATGCGAGTACTGCTCGAGCGACGTCCAGGAGCTGATTCCCGCCGAACGGCTGCTCGCCGGGCTGGCGCTGCTCCCGTTGCCCGTCGGATACACCGCCTACATGCTGTCGTCTGTGCACGCGGTCGGGCTGACCACGCCGACGGAGCAGATCCGAATACCGCAGAAGCACAACGGATACGGGGCACATCGGCGCGGCGGCCACGGCGGGTCGTTCTTCGCGAAACCGGTGCTCGGGTTCGCGGTGGTGACCGCAGCGGTCGGCATCGGCCTCGCGGTCGTCTACGGGGTCAAGCCCGGGGCGACGACGGCCGCACCCGCGCCGGGACCTGTAGCCGTCTCGGTGACCGCGACGGCCCAACCCTCATCCGCTGCGGCGATACCCCTGCCCTCGACCATCGCAGCCTCCCCTTCGGCAAGTCCGTCCCCTTCAGCGAAGCCCTCACCGCCGCCGACGCACACCACGGCACCGGCCGCCCCGCCGCCCAGCACCGGCTCCTCCTCCACCACGACGACGGCGTCCGGCGTCGCCTCGGGCCCGGTGCAACAGGTGCTCGCGCTGATCAATCAGGCCCGAGCGAGCGCGGGACTGCCCGCTTACACCATCACCTCAGGCCTGACGTCCAGCGCTACCAAGCACAATCAGACAATGGCCGGTGGCTGCGGCTTGTCTCACCAGTGCCCGGGTGAGCCGGCGCTCGGCGACCGGGAGACCGCCGCCGGGGTGCAGTGGACCAGCGCCGGGGAGAACATCGGCGACGGCAGCCCGGTATCGGACACCGACTCGGCGATCGGCCAGATGGCCGTCGGCCTGACGCAGGACATGCTGAACGAGAAGCCGCCGAACGACGGGCACCGGCAGAACATCCTGAGCAGTTCGTTCCACCACATCGGCATCGCGATCTACCGGGACGGCAGCGGGACGGTTTGGATGACGCAGGACTTCTCGAACTAGCCGAACCCGTAGGACCAGTCGGACCAGGTCAGGCGTCGAGCGGGCCGGGCTCCTGCTTGTAGGCGGGTACCCGGCTCGGTCGTTCGCGCTGCTCGGAGTCCAGCAGCGGCAGGTAGCGCGGCGCGACGATCGGCGACAGGGCTATGACACTGGTGGACCGGGCCACGGCCGCTATCCGGTTGATCCGCAGCAGCGTCTCCTGAAGCCCTTCGTTGGAGGTC
>NZ_DASZGI010000102.1:0-2437 GCF_035938995.1 Actinocrinis sp. | reverse complement strand
TCGCTGCGCGGCCCCACGACCGTGTACGAGGTGGGCGGCGCGGTCAGATCGCGCTGCGCGGCCCACAAGTGCTGTACTGCCATCAGCTCGCACTCGGGCTCGCCGAACGTGCTGAAGTACCCGTTGTCGAGGCTCGCGTCGCGGGCCGGATCGATCGAGGGATCCCTCCACTCCACGATCGTTCGCCGGCCGTCGGCGTAGCGCATCCGCCACTCGCCGTTGTTGGAGCCGAACATGAAGTTCGTGGACAGCGCCAGCGCCCGGTCGAAGGCGTCCCGCATTTGCTGCGACCAGTATTCGTCGTGGCCGATGGAGAACACCAAACGGTGACGCGGCAGCGAGCCAGGATCGCCGTCCGTGTCGACGTCGGTCTGGTAGGAGACGTCGATGCCGTTGCACTCCAGGAAGCGGACCCAGGGCAGCTCGAGCTCCGTGACCATGTCGTGGAACATCTGCTGGTCGAAGGGCCGATCGAACGACACCTCGAGAGCGTGCATCTTGGTGTTGAACTGGTAGAGGCTCTTGCCGCCCCAACGGTTGTAGGCCTCCCAGGTGTTGACCGGCACCTGGACCAGCACCGCGGACGCCGGGGCCGCCGGACTCTGGCGCACGATCAGCGGAACGCTCCCTACGGCGCCGCCGTGTGCGCCGGCCACGATCTCGAGCTTGGCCTCGTAGTAGCCGGAGACCGCGTCGGGCGGGATCTCGACACGATCGGTGACCCGCCAGGGAGCCCGGAACAGGCCGGTGACGGAGTCGGGTGTGGTTGGCGGGGGCTGTGCAATCGCGGCGCGGCTCGAGCTGCATCCAGGCAGACACATGATCAGGCGCCCCCCAACGCCCTGGTACCACCCCAACCGGTACACAAGCACCCGATAGCGCGAGCCTGGCGGCGCGGCCACGTGCAGGTCGAAGCTTTGCCCCGGGGCGACGCTGGTCTCCGAGGCATAACCGGTGATCACCGTTCCCGCGCCGGCTGGGATCTCCCAGCCGGGGGTGCCGGGGCGCGAATTCTCTCGCTGCACCGGATTGGCGGCGGTGGCTGAAGTCGCGGGCGTCGCGCAGGACGTGCTGCTGTGGCTCGATCCACTGCACGCGCTCAAGACGAGCGCCGCGGTCGTGGCGCTGACGGCGAGGAAGGTCGTGTATGGCCTGGCGTCGGTCGCTCCGGTCGATCCTGGGCGTGTCAGCATGCGATGCATCTACGTCGATCTCGGAACGCCGGAAGGCCCCAGGCCGCGGGACCCGGCAGCGAGGAATGCGGTTCCGAAGAACAACTCCGTCCAGGAGAGATCGGCCAGTTCTTCCTGCATGGCTGCGTGGATCGCCTCCCACGGACGGCGCACGATCCATTCGTCTATGGACGCGAAGGGCCGCACGATCGCGGTTCCGAGCTGCGCCAGCCACCCGGGCGTGTTGCCGGGAACCTTGAGATCCAGCACGACCCAGCGTCCGCCTCCGGAAAGGGCCGCGGCGCCGTGGGCGATGACCTCCGCGCACTCGGGCACCTGCGACAAGGCGTACGTGGAAAGGATCGCGTCGGCCTCTGTTGGGAAGTCGAAGTCGGCGGCGTCGGCTTGCACGAGGCTGACGTTGCTCCAGCCGTTCGTCTGTATCCGATCCTGGGCACGGGCGAGCATCGCGTCCGTCAGATCGACGCCGACGATCCGGCCGTCGGGACCGATGACCTGCTCAAGCAGCGGGAAATTCAGACCTGTGCCACACGCGATGTCGATCACGCGGCCACCCGCTCGAAGGCCGAGCGCTCGTACGGCCCGGAGGCGCTGTGTCTTCTGGGGGTAGCCGGGCGCGGGGTAGAGCCGGGAGGTGACGTCGTAGTGCTTGGCCTTCTTGCGGTATGTCTCGATCAGGTGCTCTCGCGTACGGTCGATCTGGCTCACGGTGTGCTCCTCGATCTCGGTAGCGTCGCGGGAGAACCGCGCGGCACCCCTCTAGAACTCCGCGCCTCCCGGCGTAGCGGAGTCGACCGCGGCCTTGATCGCCGCCATCTCCTGGTCGCTTACGCGCTGGATTCGGCCTTTGAGAATGCGGCCGGGGATCGCCCGCATGATGCCTGCGAGATCGACCTCAATCCACATCTTGGCGTCAGTCTGCTTATCGTCCACCGGTTCGAGTTCCATGCCCCAGCGCGCCGCGGAAGTGCCCATTGGCCCGGCGAACGCCAGGGAGCGGGGCGCCTCGACAACGGTCACCTCCTGGCTCCGGCTGCGAGTCAGCCCGAGTATCAGCTTCGCCCGCTGATCCACCCGCGCGCCGGGCTGAAGCGGAGCTCCTGCGCGAACCCGGCCTTCGAGAACCGTTGGCGCCCACTCCGGCCAGCGTCCGACGTCACAGAGGTACGCCCACACCTCACCGACGCTATTGGCGATCGTTATGCGGCTCTCGGTTCTGATCGTCATCGCAGCTGTGCTCCTTC
>NZ_DASZGI010000101.1:0-27020 GCF_035938995.1 Actinocrinis sp. | reverse complement strand
CCGTAACGCTCCTCGGGCAGTGCCCATGGTCCGGTGGCGCCGTTCCATCCGGCGAGCCAACGCTTGCGCGGCGCGATGGGGCGGTCGGCGAGGCAGAGCACGACATGCGGCTGCGGAAAGTCGGCGCGCGAGGCGGCCTGGCGCAGCGTCAGGTGCTCGACGCTCTCGCCGGCCTCGCCGAGTCGCGCCGCGACGACGAGCGTGCGCGAAGGCACCGCGGGGCTCTGCCCGAGCGCGCCGTCGTGATCCGTGCGCTCGCCGCGCTGCTGCGCGTCCTCACTCCTGCCCTCGCCATCACCCTGTCCCGCGCCGCCCTCACCGTGCGGCATGCCCGGGCTGTTACCCGCGCCGCCACTCTCGCCTCGGCCCTCACCATCGCCGCGCAGCGCGCCGCTGCCCTCACCGTGCAACGCACCCGGGCTGTTACCCGTGCCGTCGCCCTCATCATCGCCGTGCGCCACGCCGCCCTCACTGTGCTGCGCGCCTCGGCCTTTACCCTCGTCGGTACCTCGCGCCACGCCCAGCAGCTCGCGCGCCAACTCCGCCGCTCCTGCTCCGGGGCCTGTTAATAGCGCAACCTTCGGATGCGCCCGACAGACGTTCGCGGCACACCGCAGATCCCGACCATCGCCGGCGCCGTGCATGCTCACGACCAGCGCGTCGTCCCACGGCAGGCCGACCCGGGCGAAGGCGGCAGCAACCGACGACACGGCAGGCACGACCCGCACCCACTGCGGACTCGTTCCCGATTCCGGCGCCGCTTCCGCCAGCTCTGTCTCGCCGACGCGCACGACTCCGCGTTCCGACACCGCGCGCAGGATGCCGAAGAACCCCGGGTCCCCCGACGCGAGGACGGCGGCAGCGCCTTCGTGTCCTGACAGCGCGTCAAGCGCGGGGGCGAGCGGGCCGAGCGTGATCGTCCGCACGGAGGCCGGGAGCTCTGCGGCGCGCAGTTGCCGCGCTCCGCCGACGACGAGGTTCGCCCGTTCGAGCGCCGTGCGTGCGTCGGAAGAGAGGGGTGAGCCGTCCATTCCGATCACGGTGATATCGCCGGACTCGGTCATCTCTGCGCTCCCCATCGTCCGGCGTCCCATCGGTCGCTCGCGGCGACCAGGCGCCTGCCGGTGAAGTCGACCATGGCGACACTCGCGGTGACCCGGCCCTCGGTGAACCGCGCGAGGACGTCGGCGACCTGATCGCACACCGCAGTCCCGCACACGCCGAGAACGCCGGCCGCGTCCCAGACCTCGTATGCGTGGCGCGCCGTGTTCGCTGCCCGTACGCGCTCCGCCAGCTCCGCGTCTCCGGTGGCCGGCCCGGTGATCTCGGCGAGCAGCTCGGTGTCAACCGCCGAACGGGTGTAGTGGGTCATCAGGATCCCGGCGGCGAGCTTTGTGAGCTTGCCGATCATGCCGACGAATGCGACCTCGGGCACGCCGTGCTCGACGGCCTTGCGCAGCGCCGCTCCGGTGAAGTCGCCGACCTCGACGAAGCAGACTTCGGGCAGACCCGGCAGCAGCGCCATCGCTCCCTTCTCGGTGCGCCCGCCGGTGCAGAGTACGAGCGGAGGGATGGTCGCCGCCGCCTCCGCCCGGCTCTGCCCGGCGAGAACGGAGACCGCCTGTTCGACCGATGCCCGCCAGGACGCCGTGGAGAAGGGGCGGACGATCCCGGTGGTGCCGAGGATGGAGATGCCGCCGATGATGCCGAGCCGCCGGTTGGTGGTCTTGCGCGCCATCACTTCGCCGCCCGGCACGGAGATCACCACGCACACGCCCCGCCCGCCGCCGAGGTCGATCGCCTCGCCGACGGCGCGGTCGATCATGGCGCGCGGCACCGGATTGATCGCCGGCCCGCCGATCTCCAGGCCGAGGCCGGGTTTCGTGACCACGCCGACGCCCTCGCCGCCGTCGAGGCCGAGGCCGGGCTCGTCGCGCCAGGTCACTGTCGCGGTCAGGTGCGCTCCGTGGGTGACGTCGGGATCGTCCCCGGCGTCCTTGACGACCACGGCCTGCCAGACATCGGGCTTGATCTGCTCGCAGCGCTCGAGCGGGAACGCAACGCGCTGGCGCCAGTCGCCGTCCTTTCCGGGCAGCGCGATCTCGACTCGGGTCTGCGGCTCCCGGGTGACCAGCGCGACGGTCGCGGCCTTCGCTGCCGCGGCCGCGCAGGTCCCGGTCGTCCAGCCGGTGCGCAGCGCCTTGCCGCCGCGCTGCTTCATGGTGCGCGGCAGATCGGGTTCGCGCAGTTCGCTCATGCCAGGACCTTACTTCGCCTGGCCTGGACCGGCGCCGTGATCACCGTTTCCGCCGACGAGCTCGTCAGCGGTGGTGTGACCGACGGTCATGTGATCGACGGCCGTCTGATCGGCTTCGCGCAGCGCGGCACGGGCGGCCGGTTCGGCGCGGCGGTGTCCATGGAAGTGGCCGGGGTGATAGAGGTGCGAGCGAGTTCCCTCGGAGCCGAGCGCGGGGCCGATCAGGAACAGCGTGTGCTTCCACAGCTTGCGGTCCTTCACGGTCTGCTCGAGCGTGCCGACCGTGCACCACGCCAGCTCCTCGTCCGGCCAGGTCGCCCGCGACGCGACGATCACCGGCGTGTCCTGCGGGTAGCCGCCGGCGAGCAGTTCGGCGGCGAGCCGGCCGGAACGGGCTGCGGAGAGGAACACGGCCATGGTGGTACCGTGCGCGGCGAACGAACGGATCGACTCGCCAGCCGGCATCGGGGTCTTGCCGCCTTCCAGTCGGGTGAGGATCACCGACTGGGCGACCTGCGGAATCGTCAGCTCGCGCCCGGCGCGCGCGGCGACAGCGGAGAAGGCGGACACGCCCGGCACGATCTCGACCTCGAGGCCGAGGGCGTCGGCGCGCTCGAGTTGTTCCTGGATCGCGCCCCAGAGCGAGGGATCGCCGGAGTGGACGCGCGCGACTCGCAGCTCTTCCACCGCGGCGCGTTCGTAGTACGGGATCACGCCTTCGATGGGCAGCGCCGCGGAGTCGACGATCTCGGCGCCGGGGCGGGCGTGCTCCAGGATTTCGGCCTGCACGAGACTGGAGGCCCAGATCACGATGTCCGCCGCGCCGATCGCGCGCGCGCCGCGCAGCGTGATCAGGTCGGCAGCGCCGGGGCCTGCGCCGATGAAGGTGACTTTCCCGCTCACAGCGCGCCTCCTCGGCCGGCGCGGCGAGGCGGCGGGGCGATCAGCGTCGTGAAGTACGGCGCGGACGGAATGACACCGGGCTCGGCGGGTCGGATGATCTGCTCGGTCGGCAGGCCGAGATCGGTGCCGATGACCGTGTGCGCGGCGCGTCCGGCGGCCGCGGCAGCTTCGAGCACGTCACCGAGGCGGCGGCCACCCTTGTATACGACCACGGTCCCGGTGCCGGTGAAGGCGTCGGTCAGCACAGCCTCATCTGCGGTCGCGGGGATCAGGGCCAGCGGTTCGCGGCCTTGGGTGAGCACGGTGCCGGAGCGGGCGGCCAGGTCTTGCATCGCGGTGATGCCGGGAACGGTCTCCACCCGCACATGCTCCTCGCCGCCGAGCGCGATGACGGTCTCGGCAAGATAAGTGAAGGTCGAGTAGACGTTGGGATCGCCGAGTGTGGCGAACGCGATGCGGTCGGCTCCGGTGCTGAAGGCGTCGAGGACGGCGCGCCCGGCCTCGTCCCACGCGGCGGTGCGGTGCGGGGTGACGCCGCCGCTGTCGTCGAGGGCGAAGACGAGGCGCCGGGCGTCGACGCCGGTCGCGGCGCGCACGATCTCTTCCGCGCGTGACGGCTTGTCGGCCGCGGTGCTCGGCGCGAAGACGGCGTCGGCTTCGCGCAGCATGCGCGCGGCCTTCAGCGTCAGCAGCTCCGGATCGCCGGGGCCGACGCCGACGCCGACGAGAGTCAGCGTGCGCATGCGGCCGCCTCGACGATCCGGCGGGCGATCGACGGCGTTCCGGCCCAGTGCAGGTGCAGGTAGGAGGCGTGCACGCGACCGGTGACGTAGCCGTCGGCGACGGTCTCGCCCTCTGCCGCGCGCCAAAGCCACGCGGGTCCGACTGCGGGTTCGGATGCTGACGTCAATTCGGCCGTGTCGGGCGGCAGCGGCTCGATGCGGGTGCGGTGGAACTCGTGGCCGGTGACGCGGGTCCCGGCGTCGCAGAGGGCTGACGTCGCGGGCGCGGCGGCCTCGCGGTAGCCGAGGGTGAGCCGGTCGGTCATCGTGGCGACGGCGGGCAGCACTCCGCACATCGGCGCGCCGTCGAGGGACTGCGCGAGGTAGAGCAGCCCGGCGCACTCGGCGGCGATGACGCCTCCGATGGCGGCCAGCCGCTGGACAGCGTCGCGCAGCGGCTCGTTGGCAGACAGCTCGCCGACGTAGACCTCTGGGAACCCGCCGCCGATGACGAGGCCGGCGGTGCCGTCGGGAAGTTTCTCGTCGCGCAGCGGGTCGACGGGGACGACCTGCCCGCCGGCCGCCTCGAGCAGTTCGGCGTGTTCGGCGTAGGAGAAGGTGAAGGCCGCGCCTGAAGCGATCGCGATGACGGGCCGGGAGGGATTGCTGTTCGGGTCAAGAGGCGCGTCGTGGCCGTCGAGCGCAACGTGGTGCGCGTGCGCGGGTGCTTCCGCGGCGTCAGGTGCGGTTTGTCGGTTCCCGTGTGGTGTGGCGCCGTCGTGGACCGCCGCTTCGGGAGTCCAGTCTCGTGGCGGTAGCGGCGCGGCCGAGCGGGCGATCCGCTCGATCTGCGCGAGGTCCAAGCGCTCGGCGACCAGGTCGGCGAGGGCTGAGACGGCGGCGACCGCTTCCGGGGCGCGCTCGGCGACCGGAACGAGCCCGAGATGACGCGATGGCGCGGCGACCGCGTGGCTGCGGTGCAGTGCGCCGAGGTACGGCGCGCCGATTCCATCGAGCGCTTCAGTCAGGATCTCGCGGTGGCGGTCTGAGCCGACGTTGTTGAGGACGACGCCGGCCAGGCGCAGCGTGGGGTCGAACGAGCGGAAACCGTGCACGAGCGCCGCGACGGATCGGCCCTGGGCGGTGGCGTCCACGACCAGGATGACCGGGGCGCCGAGCAGGTGCGCGACGTGTGCTGTGGAGGCGAAATCACCGCGCCCCACCGCGCCGTCGTACAGGCCCATGACGCCTTCGACGATCGCGAGGTCCGCGCCGCGCGAGCCGTGTGCGAACAGATCGCGCACCCGCTCCTCGCCGGCGAGGAAGGGGTCGAGGTTGCGCCCCGGACGGCCGGGACGGTCCGGTTGGCCCACGCGCGTGGCCAGGCCGTGGTATCCGGGGTCGATGTAGTCGGGTCCGACCTTGAACGGCGCGACGTCGAGGCCGCGGCGGGCGAAGGCGGCGACGAGGCCGGTCGCGAC
Organism: Actinocrinis sp.; assembly: GCF_035938995.1. Taxonomy (GTDB): domain Bacteria; phylum Actinomycetota; class Actinomycetes; order Streptomycetales; family Catenulisporaceae; genus DASZGI01. Next base: position 21,657 of record NZ_DASZGI010000101.1, on the reverse strand, counting down.
CGTGGTCTTGCCGTGGCCGGACGCGGGGGCGGCGACGACGAGGCGCGGTACGCCCGTCACCACTCGATCCCCTTCTGGCCCTTCTGCCCGGCGTCCATGGGGTGCTTGACCTTCGTCATCTCGGTGACCAGGTCCGCGGCCTCGAGCAGTTCGGGGGCGGCGTCGCGCCCGGTGACGATCACGTGCTGGGTGCCGGGGCGGTCGCGCAGCACCTCGACGACCTCCTTGGCCTCGATCCACCCCCACTTGAGCGGGTAGGTGAACTCGTCTAGGAGGTAGAGCTTGTAGGTCTCGGCGGCCAGGTCCTGCTTGATCCGCTCCCAGCCGGCGCGCGCATTGTCGGCCTGCATCTCGGGATCGGTGTGCAGGTCGCGCGCTGCGCCAGATCCCGGGGGGCGACCCCCGTTCCCCCGAAGCCAGCTCCACCCCTCCCCCATCTTGTGCCAGGCCACCGGGGCGCCCTGGCCGGTCTGGTCGTGCAGCGCGCCGAGGGTCCTGAACACGGGCTCCTCGCCGATGCGCCACTTCGCGGACTTCACGAACTGGAACACCCCGATCGGCCACCCGGCGTTCCAGGCGCGCAGGGCCAGGCCGAAGGCAGCTGTGGTCTTGCCCTTGCCGTGGCCGGTGTGGACGATCAGCAGCGGACGGGTGCGGCGCTGACGGGTGGTCAGGCCGTCGTCGGGCACGTAGAGCGGCTGTCCTTGAGGCATGGCGCGTCAGGCCGCCTTCCGTGTCGTCGGATGCTGGGGCGCGGGCCAGTGCGAGAGCCGGTGGGCTTGTGGCCCGGTGGTCGCGCGCACGGTCGAGGCGAGCGAGTCGACCGCCAGATCGGCCATGGGCACGTGCTCACCGCCGAGCGCGGCCGCCAGAGACGCCGCAAGTCCGAGGCGCACCGGGCCCGCCTCGCAGTCCACGACGATCGAGGCCGTGCCTGTGGATGCGATGTACGCCGCCACTCGCCATACCTCAGCGAGCGCCCAACCGATCGCTGCTGGTCCTGGCGCCGCACGCCCGGCCGCCGTATGTCCTGCCGCCACACGTCCTGCCACTGCTCCCGTGGGCCTGTTATTGGCGTCCGAGGATCCGCCGCCGCTGTGAACACGCGCACCGACGTTGGATCCGCCGCCGTGAATGCGCGCACCGACGTTGAGGCCACTCGCGGTCGCCCGGCCGTCCGTGACCACGATGAGCAGCGGGCGCCTGCGCGGGTCTCTGAGCCGCTCCCGTCGCACCACGTCCGCAGCGGTCGTCAGCCCGGCGGCCAACGGGGTGCGGCCGCCGGTCGGCAGACTCGCCAGCCGTGCAGCGGCGGCCTCGACTGAGCCGGTCGGCGGCAGCGCGACCTCGGCGCTTGCGCCCCGGAACGTCACCAGCCCGACCTTGTCGCGGCGCTGATACGCGTCGAGCAGCAGAGAAAGCACCGCCCCCTTGACCGCGGCCATGCGCGCACGTGCGGCCATCGAGCCCGACGCGTCGACCACGAACAGCACAAGGTTCCCCTCGCGGTCCCGCCGCACCGGCGCGCGCAGGTCGGAGACGTCGAACAGCAGCGGCCCGCCAGCCACCCGGCCACGCTCCAGCTGGCGCGCGGCAGCAGCGCGCAAGGTCGCCGGAAGATGCACCGATCCGGTGGCACAGTCGGGTTTCTCAGCCCCAACGGTGCGTCCGCGACCCGTAGCGCGTCCGGCGGAGCGGCGGCCGGGTACACCCTCGCCGACTCCAGGCACGACGTACAGCTTGGTGCGATACGGCTCGCTCGCCGCTACGGCAGCCTGCTCTTCTCTCCCAGCGCCCACCCCCGCCCCGTTGCCCGCTCCGCCAAGTTTCATGGGCCTGTTATCTGGTCGGATCTCGCCGGGCTCGGGGACGGAAGCCTCTGCGTGAGTGTCGTCTCGGCCGACGTCATTCCGGGCGTCGCCTTGACCGTCGAGCTCGCGTGCGGCGCCAGATGTCATCGCCGGTGGTGCGCCAGCGGGCTCGGGCGCCGACGCCTCGTCTCCCCCGCCCGCGTCAGCACCGTCCGATTCGGAGGGACCACGGCCGTGTCCCGGTCCGTCCGGCTCCGGGCCGTCGTCGGGTGCGTCGGCAAGCGCCTCGTCGAGCTTGTCCTGGTCCAGGCCGGGCGCGTCGAACGGGTTGCGGCGGCGACGGTGCGGCAAGGCCAGCCGAGCCGCTTCACGCACTTCGGCCGCGGTCACAGCAGACAGGCCGCGCCACGCCGCGAGTGCGATCGCGGCGCGCGCGGTCACCAGGTCCGCACGCATGCCGTCGACCTCGAACGCGGCGCACACCCGCGCGATCCGCTCCAACTCGGCATTCGGCAGGACGACCGCGCCGAGGGCGGCGCGCGCCGCGGCGATGCGTTCCCCGAGCTCCCGGTCCGCTGCTGCCCACGTGGCAGCGAAACCGGCTGGGTCGGCCTCGTAGGCCAGACGGCGGCGCACGACCTCGGCGCGGTCGCGCGGGTCGCGGCTCGCGGCGACCTCGACCGTGAGCCCGAACCGATCGAGCAGCTGCGGCCGCAGCTCCCCCTCCTCCGGGTTCATGGTGCCGACCAGGATGAAGCGGGCGGCATGGCGGACCGAGACCCCGTCGCGCTCGACGTGTGCGACGCCCATCGCGGCGGCGTCCAGCAGCACGTCGACCAGGTGGTCCGGCAGCAGGTTGACCTCGTCGACGTAGAGCATGCCGCGGTGCGCGGCGGCCAGCAGCCCCGGCTGGTAGGCGGCGACGCCGTGGCCGAGGGCGCGCTCGAGGTCCAGGGAGCCGGTCAGCCGGTCCTCCGAGGCGCCGACCGGGAGCTCGACCAGCCGGGCGCGGCGCACGTCGGCCTGCGCGTCGGGCGGGTGGGGCCCGTCGGGACAGGCTGGGTCAGAGGCGGTCGGATCGCAGGCGAAACGGCAGCCGGTCACCGCGCCGACCCAGGGCAGCACCGCGGCGAGCGCGCGCACGAGGGTGGATTTCGCGGTGCCCTTCTCGCCGCGCGCCAGCACGCCGCCGACGGCCGGGTGGACGGCGTTGAGGATGAGCGCGAGACGCAGATCCTCCTGGCCGAGCACGGCCGAGAACGGGAACTGCGGATCGGCCGCGAGCGCGGAACCGGTCGAGAACGGCGCGGCGACGGCCACAGTGGGGTGCCTTCCTTCTTTCGGGAGCCCACGCCCGATCGAGCAAGCTGACGACGGACGGCCGGGAGTTCCTGACTCACGCGCGCCCCGACAAGCAGGCAGGCGTCGCGTTCACAGTGGCGGGACCGCTCCGGACTCGGCCGCCGCGCACGTGGCGCGGGCGGGCCTGCACCGGATTCCTCCGTGGCCGTCGCCTAGAGCATAGCCGGGCGCCGAACAGACCCCGCCACCAGTGCTCGGTCACAATCTCGAGGAAGCCGACCCACTGATCACCCTATGGGGTGGTCTTCAGACAAAACGCCGATCGAGCCTGGAGATCACCACATCGAGCTAATGTTCGCTCTTCGGATGTTGGATCATCGGATTGGTCGTTGCTACTCGCCCTCGAGGTCGCCTTCCAGCTCGAGATAGACCTCGCGCAGGCGGTCGAGGGTGTCGGGCTCGGGCTCCGACCAAAGTTTGCGGTCGGCGGCTTCCAGCAGGCGCTCGGCGATGCCGCGCAGGGCCCAGGGGTTCGAGCGGCGCATGAATTGTGCGTTCGTGTCGTCGAAGACGTAGGCGGCGGCGAGTTTCTCGTACATCCAGTCGTCGACTACACCGGCGGTCGCGTCGTAGCCGAACAGGTAGTCCACGGTCGCCGCCAGTTCGAACGCGCCCTTGTAGCCGTGGCGCTGCATCGCCGCGATCCACTTGGGGTTGACCACGCGGGAGCGGAACACCCGGTGCGTCTCCTCGCCGAGGGTACGGGTTTTGACCGTGTCGGGGACGGCGGAGTCGCCCACGTAGGCGGCGGGCGATTCGCCGGTGAGCGCGCGCACGTAGGCGACCATGCCGCCGTGGTACTGGAAGTAGTCGTCGGAGTCGACGATGTCGTGCTCGCGGGTGTCCTGGTTCTTCGCGGCGGCCTCGATGCGGCGGAACGCGGCGTCCATGTCGGCGCGCGCTTCGCGTCCGTCCAGGTCCCGGCCGTACGCGTAGCCACCCCAGACCGCGAACACCTCGGCCAAGTCGGCGTCCGTCTTCCAGTTGCGCGCGTCGATCAGCGGCAGGAGGCCGGCTCCGTACGCGCCGGGCTTGGAGCCGAAGATGCGGGTGGTGGCTCGGCGGCGGGCGCGCGGGTCGCCGTGACCGGCGTAGGTCGCCTCATCGGCGGCTGCGTGAGCCTTGACGTAGTTCTGGTCGTCGAGTTCGTCGAGGTCTGCGACGGTGCGCACTGCTTCGTCGACGAGTGCGACCACGTGCGGGAACGCGTCGCGGAAGAAGCCTGAGATGCGGACGGTCACGTCGATGCGGGGGCGGCCGAGGCGGTCGACGGGGATGATCTCGAAGCCTGTTACCCGGCGGGAGGCGTCGTCCCAGACCGGTTCGACGCCGAGCAGTGCGAAGATCTCCGCGATGTCGTCGCCCTGGGTTCGCATCGCGCTGGTGCCCCAGACGGTGATGCCGACAGAGCGCGGGTAGGCGCCGGTGTCGGCCAGGTGCCGGGCCAGGAGCGATTCGGCGAGGGCCTTGCCGACGTCGTAGGCGTTGCGCGACGGGATCGCCTTGGGGTCCACGGAGTAGAAGTTGCGGCCGGTCGGCAGGACGCCGACCAGTCCACGGGTCGGCGAGCCGGAAGGGCCGGCCGGCACGTAGCCGCCGTCGAGGGCGCGCAGGACGTTGTCGATCTCGTCGGTGGTTCGGGCCAATCGGGGGACGAGTTCGTGGGCGGCGAAGCGGAGGATGGAGGTGATGTCGGGGGTGAGGGCGAGGACGGCGGGGGTAGGGGTGGCGGCCTCGCGGTCGTCGGCGGTAGCCAACGCCGGGGTGGCGGCCTCGGGATCAGCAGGGTCAGCTAGGGCTGGGGCGGGGCGATCGGCAGCGTCAGCTAGGGCGGGGCCGACGGCACGTGCGGCGAGGAAGGCGTCGACGCTCCAGTCCGCGGCGGCGAGCCCTTCGATGAGATCGCGGGCCTCCTGCTCGAACCGGTCGACGTGCGCGGGGTCGGTCTCGGCGTCCTCGGGCAGCCCGGCGGCCGCTGCCAGAGCGCGGCGCAGACCGGGCAGTGCGCCGCCGCGGCCTTCGAAGCCGGCCGCGCCGCCGAACACCTGGCGGGCGCGCAGGATCGCGAGCACGTCGTTGACCAGCTCGGCGCCCTCGGGTGCGCGGCCGAGCACGTGCAGGCCGTCGCGGATCTGCACGTCCTTGATCTCGCAGAGGTAGCCGTCGATGTGCAGGACGAAGTCGTCGAAGTCGTCCGCGCCGGGCATCTGCGGCTGGTGCAGGTCGTGGTGCAGCCGGGCCGCGGTGACCAGCTCCCAGATCTGGGCGCGCACCACTGGGGTCTTGGCCGGGTCGAGCGCCTGGACGGTGGCGTACTCGTCGAGCAGCTGCTCTAGTTTCGCCAGGTCGCCGTAGGAGTCGGCGCGGGCCATCGGCGGGATGAGGTGGTCGACGACGGCGGCGTGGGCGCGGCGCTTGGCCTGGGTGCCTTCGCCGGGGTCGTTGACGATGAAGGGATAGATCAGCGGCAGGTCGGTCAGGACGGCGTCGGGGGCGCAGGAGGCGGACAGGCCCAGGCCCTTGCCCGGCAGCCACTCGAGGGTGCCGTGTTTGCCCAGGTGGATCAGGGCGTCGGCGCCGAAGCCGCCGTGCTCGGGCACGGCGGCGAGCCAGCGGTAGGCGGCCAGGTAGTGGTGGCTCGGGGGCAGGTCGGGGTCGTGGTAGATCGCGATCGGGTTCTCGCCGAAGCCGCGCGGCGGCTGGATCATCAGGACCGTGTTGCCGAAGGTGAGCGTGGCCAGGACGATCTCGGGGCCGTCGGGGCCCGATTCGTCGACGTAGAGGGAGCCGGGGGGTTCGCCCCAGTGCTCGCGGATCGCCTCGCGCAGGTCTTCGGGCAGCGCGGCGAACCAGGCCTCGTATCGGGCGAGCGGTACGCGGGCGGACGCGGCGGCCAGTTGGTCCTCGGTGAGCCATTCGACGTCGTGGCCGCCGGCGGCGATGAGCGAGTGGATGAGGGTGTCGCCGTCCTCGGGGAAGGGGGCGAGGGTGTAGCCGGTGTCGCGCAGCGCGGTGAGCAGGCGGACGGCGGAGGCGGGGGTGTCCAGTCCGACGGCGTTGCCGATACGCGCGTGCTTGGTCGGATAGGAGGACAGCAGGATGCCGATGCGCTTGTCGGCGTTGGGTTTCGCGGACAGCGCGGCGTGCCGGGCGGCGATCCGGGCGATGCGGGCGGCGCGCTCGGGGTCCGCGACGTAGACCGCGATCCCGTCTGCGTCGTACTCCTTGAACGAGAACGGGACGGTGATCAGGCGGCCGTCGAACTCGGGGATCGCGACCTGCATCGCGGCGTCCATCGGGGACAGCGCGGCGTTAGAGTCCTGCCAGTGTGCGCGGGAGGAGGTCAGACACAGCCCTTGGAGCACCGGGATGTCGAGGGCTGCGAGGGCGCCGACGTCCCACGCGTCCTCGTCACCGCCCGCGGAAGCGTCGGCCGCGACGGTCCCGCCGCCCGCGAGCACGGTGGCGATCAAGGCGTCGCAGTTCTTGAGCAGGTCCACCAGTCCGTCGGTGTCGCTCAGGGTGCGCAGCGATCCGCAGAAGACGGGGAGCGGGCTGGCGCCGGCGGCGTCGAGGGCATCGCAGAGGGTTTCGACGAAGGCGGTGTTGCCGGACAGTTCGTGCGCCCGGTAGTAGACGATGCCGACAGTGGGACGCTTCCGTTCGCCGGGGATGCTGTAGCCGCTGTGGACGCCGAACTCGGGCATCGGGAGCGGCGCTTCCGGTTCGATCCCGGGCGCGGCGGCGTCGGCAGGAGCGAGGACGGCGGCGCGCAGGTACCGGGCGAGGCGGGCGAGGTTCTCCGGGCCGCCGGCGATCAGGTAGCGCGACGCCTCGGCGACGACGTTCAGTGGAACCGAGGACAGTGCCATCAGGTCGGCGTCGGGGGTGGCCTCGCCGCCGAGCACGATCGCGGGGATTCCGGCGCGGGCGAGCGCCGCGAGTCCGCGTTCCCATACGCGTGCGCCGCCGAGCAGCCGCAGCACCGCGACGCCGGCTCCGTCGATCAGGGCGCCGAGATCCTCGTCCGAGACGCGCGCGGGGTTCGCGACGCGGTAGCCCTCGGCCGCGGCGCGGGCGGCGAGAAGGTCGGTGTCGGCCGTGGACACCAGCAGGATCGCGGGCGGAGTCGGCGGTACGGCTACAGCGGGCGAGGACATTGGCCGGGGTGCCTTTCACGGTGCTGCGTCGTGGTGCTGGGCGGCGCGGAATCGCGGCGATCTGTCAGCCTAGCGGGCGACGCGTGGGCCCCCGCACGGCGCCGGATCGTGCGGAGAAGAAGCGCCGCGCACTGGGGCGCGAACCGGCGCACTCCGGGGCGCGAAGGCGCGCGACAACCCGCCCTGGCAGCGCGGATGACCGGCGTGGATCAACGCCGTTATCTGATCGTCATCTTTCGGTCGCCGCCCGGTCACCGACCAATACGGTGAAAGCATGATCGTTGGTGTTAGGTTCCCAGTGTGGCCATCCACCACGCCGCGGAGCTCGGCTACCAGCTAGCCGCAGCGGACTACGAGCGCGTCCGACCGTCCTATCCGACCAGGGCGCTCGGTGTGCTCGCCGACGCGCTGAACCTCGGACCGGGCAAACAGGTGGCCGAGGTGGGGGCCGGCACCGGGAAGTTCACCCGGCTGCTGGCGCTGACCGGGGCGCGGGTGATCGCGGTGGAGCCGGTGGCGGCGATGCGGGCGCGGCTGGCCGAGCTGCTGCCCCGGGTGGAGATCGTGGACGGGCTGGCCGAGGCGACCGGGCTCGCCGACGCCTCGGTGGACGTCGTGGTGGCGGCGCAGGCCTGGCACTGGTTCGACCCGGCGGCCGCGCTGGCGGAGGTCGAGCGGATCACGCGCCCGGGCGGGCGCCTCGGGCTGGTGTGGAACACCCTGGACGAGACAGTGCCGTGGGTGTCGGAGTACTCGAGCATCTACCGGCTGTGGCGCACCGACGCGGTGCCCGGGCACCGGGACGGGACCTGGCGCAAGTTCTTCGACACCGTGCAGGGCTGGGATTCGCTCTGCGAGGAGCACGTGCCCAATCCGTATGTGACGGATCGGGAGGGGGTGCTCGGTCAGGCGCTGACCTCCAGCATGATCAGCACGCTCGACGACGGGCGGCGCGCGCAGGTGCGGCGCCAGCTCGAGGAGGTCCTGGAGCGGCACCACGAGAGCCGCGGCGACCGCATCGAGATTCCGTACGTGACGGACCTGTACTGGACGTCGCGCGTCTGACCGCGGCTCGCGGGCCGGTGCCGCCGCGGCGCCGTTGGGCATAGCATGCTCGCGGGACGGGCATTCAACGAGCGCGCACAAACGCGGCGCCGATTCGGGCGCCGCGTTCGTCATCGAATCTTGGGGGCGCTTCCGTGACATATCCGCCGTCATCGGGCCCTGAGCAGCACGGGCAAGGCGACCCGCAGCAGCCGGGCAATCCCGGCCAGCACGGCCAGGATCAGCCCGGTGGCGCGCCGGGCGGCTGGCAGGCGCCCGTACCCGAGCCGACGCAGCAGTATCAGCCGCCGGATTTCACACAGCCGATCTACCCGCAGGCCGGGCAGCAGCCACATCAACAGCCGCCGATGCAACCCTATCCGGGGCAACCGTATCCCGGCTGGGACCCGAATGCGCAGCCACAGCAAGGCCAGTACCCGCAGCCGGGTCAGTACCCTTACGATCAGCCGGGACAGCCGGGATACACCTATCCCTATGGCGGATACGGCGCTCCCCCGCCGCCACAGCACGGCTCGAGGAACGCGATGATCGCCATCACGATCACACTGGCGCTGCTCGCCGGCGGTTTCTCGGCCTACTGGTTCGGTTTCCACGGCAAGAGCCCCACCCCGACGCCGACCCCGATCGCGCTCGGCTCGACGCTCGCGGCCAGCGGGTCCAACGTGGGCGACACGCAAAGCCCGAGCGACGTCGGGTCCTCCGCGCCCGCGCCGTCCTCCACCGATACCACCGGGGCGCAGATCGCCGCTCTCCAGGCGCTGATGGCGACGATGAACGATCAGGGCTGCAAGTCGGCGTTCCAGGCGATCATCACCTTCGAGCAGGCGGCGGCCAGGGACTCGGGCGACTACACCGCGCTGATCGACGACTACGACACCGCGATCAACACCCTGACGGCCGCGCAGGGCGAGGCGCAGAACACGGACGCGGCGGCGGCGATCGGTCAGGTGGTCACCGACTGGAAGGCGTACACGGCGGCGCTGGCCGGCGGGCAGTCGCCGAGTGGCAGCACCATGACGTCCGACGGCCAGCAGTTGGCCGAGGCCTGCTTGGGGACCTGACCGGGCGCGCGGTCCGGCGAGCGCAGTCAGGCCAGCAGCTTGACCAGCGCCGCGACGCCGACGCAGACGATCAGGGCCCGAAGGGCCGCGGGCGGCAGCCGCCGGCCGACGCGGGCCCCGATCTGGCCGCCGAGGATCGACCCGGCGGCGATGAGCCCGGCCGCGCCCCAGGCGATGTGGGTGACCGCGATGAAGATCACCGCGGCGATGCCGTTGACGAGCGCGGCGAGCACGTTCTTGGCGGCGTTGAGGCGCTGGAGCGTGTCGGTGAACGCTATGCCCAGTAGGCCGATCAGCAGCACGCCCTGCGCGGCGCCGAAGTAGCCCCCGTAGACGCCGGTGGTGAACACCAGCGCCCACAGAATCGGGCCCCCTGAGGCGTGCGCGCGCCCCGCTCCGCCGCGTGCGCCGCGGGCCGCCTGCCTACGCGCGACCCACGCGGCCAGCCTCGGCTGCGCGACCACCATCACCAGCGCGAGGCCGATGAGCGCCGGGACGATGGCCTTGAAAGCGTTAGCCGGCAGGACGAGCAGCAGGATCGCTCCGGTGAGCCCGCCGAGCAGCGCCGCGCTGCCGAGGAAGAGCAGCCGGGCGCGCTGGCCGCCCAGCTCGGCGCGGTAGCCGTGGATGCCGCTCAGCACCCCCGGTACGAGGCCGACGGTGTTGGAGACGTTGGCGAGCACCGGCGCGTAGTTGAACGCGAGCAGCGTCGGGAAGGTGATCAGGGTGCCGGAGCCGACGACGGTGTTGATCGTCCCGGCGGCGACTCCCGCCCCGAGCAGCGCTGCCGCCTCGGCGATCCCATGGCTCACGGGATCAAGGGTAACGCGCGTGCGTCGGTGTCGAGCAGTGGTCGCGCCCCTTACGCAACGAGGCTTGCGTCACACCGATGCCGTCACGAACGTCGTGGGACCAGTGCACTGTCGTACAGCCGTACAGCGCGGACTACTCGTCGTCGGTGCCGTAGAGCACGTCCGCGGGCGAGAGGCGGCGCGGCCGGCCGGTCGGGGGCCGGTCCTGCGGCGGCGTAGCCGGGATCGAGGCCGCGGGGGCCGTGGACGGGCGCGGGCCACGCGGGCTCGCGGGCTCGTCACCCTCGTCGCCGTCGGCCTGCCCGTTCTCGGCGCCTCCGCCGCCCCCGCCGGGCTGTCCGGGCACGGACATCCTGGTGAACGCCCCGCCGATGCCCTCGACCGCCTTGCCCAGTTCGCTCGGCACGATCCAGACCTTGTTCGCCTCGCCCTCGGCCAGCTTGGGCAGCATCTGCAGGTACTGGTAGCTGAGCAGCTTCGAGTCGGCGTCGCCCTCGTGGATGGCCTCGAAGACCTTCTTGATGGCCTGCGCCTCGCCGCCCGCGCGCAGTTCGGCGGCCTTCGCCTCACCCTCGGCCTTGAGGATCAGCGACTGCCGGTCGCCTTCGGCCTTGAGGATCTCGGCCTGCTTGACGCCTTCGGCCTGCAGGACGGTCGCGCGGCGCTCGCGCTCGGCGCGCACCTGCTTCTCCATCGCCTCGGTGATGTCGCGGTTGGGCTGGATGGTGCGCAGTTCCACGCGGTTGACCCGGATGCCCCAGGGGCCGGTGGCCGAGTCGAGCGCGTCGCGCAGGTCGGTGTTGACTTCGTCCCGGCTGGTGAGGGTGCGCTCCAGGTCCATGCCGCCGACGATGTTGCGCAGGGTGGTGGAGACCAGGTACTCGATCGCCTGGACGTAGTTCTGGATCTCGTAGGTGGCCCGCCGCGGGTCGGTGACCTGGTAGTAGACCACCCAGTCGATGTAGACCAGCAGGTTGTCCTCGGTGATCACCTCTTGCGGGGGGAACGGCACGACCTGCTCGCGCATGTCCACCGTGGCCCGGATGGTGTCGGCTATCGGCACCAGGAACCGCAGGCCCGGCTCGAGGGTGCGCCGGTAGCGGCCGAACCGCTCGACCACCTGGGCGCTGGCCTGGGGCACGATCTGCACCGACCGGTACAGGATGAAGGTGACCGCCAGCACCACGACCAGCACCACGAGAATCGCGGTGACCACGCTCATCCCACAACCTCCCCTGTCGGCGACACCTTCGACAAGCTGTAAAAGCGCTGACGTGCCACCACGATACTGTGATTATGCCCAGCCTGACAGCAGATCAGGCACGCAGATCACAGCACGACGGCGGTGGCGCCGTCGATCTCGCAGACGTGCACGACGGATCCCGGTTCGAAGACGGCGTCGGGGTCGGCGGTGCGGGCGGTCCAGGTCTGCCCGCTGAGCTTGATCTGCCCGGCGTGCGCGTCGACCCGGGCGAGGACCAAGGCGTCGCGGCCGACGAGGGCGGCGACCCCGGTGCGCAGCCCGGGCAGCTCTTGGTGGCGCATGACGGCGGGTCGCAGGAAGGCGATCAGTCCGACGCTGACCAGCGCGAAAGCGGGCAGCTGGCCGTAGATCCCGACGCCCAGGACGCCGAGGACGGCGGCCGCCACGGCGCCGAGCGCGGCCATGGCACAGGCGAGTGTCGCCGTCGCCAGCTCGGCGGCCAGGAATAAGACCGCTGCAACGGTCCACCACACCCACGCCATGCGGTAATCGTACTTGGCCGCGCCAGACTCGGAATGGGACGACCCGCTGCGCGGCGCGGCGGATGCGGGCCCGTGCGGGCCGGTCAGGCGGAAAGCCTCCGAGCCGGATCGGCCGACCGACACTGGGCCGGCTTCGGCGGCTGACCATATTCGATTTCGTGTTCGATGTCCGGCGCCGACGGTTGCCGCGACAAGCCGGAGCGCGCCTTTACCGCCCGCGGGCGTAGAACCGGCCGGCGGCGGACTCCACCACAAGCGGTATGCCGAAACAGGCGGAGAGGTTGTCCGCGTTGAGCGTCAGCTCGATCGGGCCGGAGCCGACCGCAGAACCCTGACGCAGCATCAGCACGTGCGTGAAGCCGGGCGGGATCTCCTCGACGTGGTGCGTGACGAGGATGGTGACCGGCGAGTTCGGGTCGGCGGCGTGGTTGGCCAGGCGGCGCACCAGGTCCTCGCGGCCGGCCAGGTCGAGGCCAGCGGCCGGCTCGTCCAGGAGCAGCAGCTCCGGGTCGGTCATCAGGGCCCGGGCGATCAGCGCGCGCTTGCGCTCGCCGGAGGAGAGGGTGCCGTAGTCGCGCTCGGCGAAGCCCTCCATGCCCCACCAGGCCAGCAGGTCGTCGGCGCGGCCGGTGTCGACCTCGTCGTAGCGCTCGCGCCAGCGGCCCAGCTGCGCGTAGCTGGCGGTCAGCACGACGTCTCGGACCCTCTCGTGCCGCGGGACGCGCAGGTCCACCGCGGCTGAGGTCAAGCCGATGCGCGGGCGCAGCTCGAACACGTCGACCCGGCCGAGCGTGTCGCCGAGGATCGCGGCGGTGCCGCCGCTCGGATGCAGCTGCCCCGCGGCGATCTGCAGCAGGGTCGTCTTGCCGGCCCCGTTCGGTCCGACCACCACCCAGCGCTCGCCCTCGGCCACCCGCCAGTTGATCCCGCTCAGCAGCTTCTTGCCGTCCCGGACCACCGAGACGTCGACCAGGTCGAGCACGTCCGTCATGCGGTCAAACTTATCGGGTCCGGGTTGCCTGAAGGTAGCGTGGGCCCATGCAACAGGAGATCGCCGGCGCGTTTCCGGGGGCGGCGGGCGCGACGCTCGCGGACGACACCCCGACGCTGCTGGTGACGGTGTTCGGGGCGGACCGGCCCGGGGTGACCGCGGCCCTGTTCGACCAGATCCGCCAGTTCGAGGCGCGCACCGGGTACCGCGCGCGGGTCGCCGACATCGAGCAGATCGTGCTGCGCGGCAGGCTCGTGCTCGGCGTGCTGGTCACCGCGCCGCCGGATCCCGCGGACCTGCGCATGACGCTGCACCGGTGGGCCGCGGGGCTGAAGCTGGACGTGGAGATCACCGAGGGGCGCGGGGACAACCGGCCGCGGCGGGCCGGGCGCAGCCGGGTGACCGTGCTCGGGTCCCCGCTGACGGCGGCCGCGCTGGCGGAGGTGGCCGGTCGGGTCGCCGAGGCGGGCGGCAACATCGACCGGATCGTGCGGCTGGCGAAGTACCCGGTCACCGCGATCGAGCTGGACGTGTCGGGCGTGGATCCGGCGAAGCTGCGCGGGGACCTGACCGCGGCGGCGGCGCAGATCGGCGCGGACATCGCGGTGCAGCGGGCGGGCCTGGCCCGGCGGGCCAAGCACCTGGTGGTGATGGACGTGGACTCCACGCTCATCCAGGACGAGGTGATCGAGCTGCTGGCCCGGCACGCCGGCTGTCTCGAGGAGGTGGCCGGGGTGACGCAGGCCGCGATGCGCGGTGAGCTGGACTTCGCCGGGTCGCTGCGGGCGCGGGTGGCGCTGCTCGAAGGGTTGCCGGCGGCGGCGATAGAGAAGGTGCGCGAGGAGGTGCGGTTCACCCCGGGTGCCCGCACGCTGGTGCGCACGCTCAAGCGGCTCGGCTACCAGGTCGGCATCGTGTCCGGGGGCTTCACGCAGATCACGGACGACCTGGCGGCTCGGCTCGGGATCGATTTCGCGGCGGCCAACACCCTCGAGGTCGTCGACGGGCGGCTGACCGGGCGGGTGGTCGGCCCGATCGTGGACCGGCCGGGCAAGGCGGCGGCGCTGCGCAGGTTCGCCGATTCCGCCGGGGTGCCGCTGTCGGAAACGGTCGCGATCGGGGACGGGGCCAACGACCTGGACATGTTGGCGGCGGCAGGTCTCGGGGTGGCGTTCAACGCCAAGCCGGTGGTGCGCGAGCAGGCGGACACGTCGGTGAACGTGCCGTTCCTGGACGCGATCCTGTTCCTCCTGGGCATTCCGCGCGAGGAGGTCGAGGAGGCGCAGCTGTCCTGGGACGGTGTGGAAGGCGTGCCTGAGGTTTAGGCGGTCGCCTCTGGGACGACGCCAGCGGCCGGGCGCGGGCGCAGCAGTGCGGCGAGTCCGAGGGCTGCGATCAGGCCGACTCCGGCGTAGGCGGTCAGGACGAACAGCGGCTGCGCGGTGTGCTGTCCGCCGAAGTAGGCGATCGACCGGGCCGCGTCCGTTCCGGCGCCCGGGGGCAGGAAGGCGCCGATCGCCCGCCAGAACGGCGGGATCAGGGCTCGTGCGTAGGCGCCGCCGGCCGAGGGGTTGCCGAGGATGACGAACAGCAGGACGGCCAGGCCGATTCCGACCACCCCAAAGGCGACCTGGAGCGCGACGGTGACGGCTCCGGCGCCGAATACCAGCAGCGCTCCGACGGCGGCCAGCGGCCAGAACGGGCCGGGCAGCGCGCCGAGGACGTGCTGGACCAGCCAGGCGCCCACGATTCCGGCGACGACCGCGCACAGGGCGAGCACGATGAGGCGGATCGCGGCGCGCATGGGGGTCGCGGGCCGGGCGCCGGCGCTGATGCCAAGGATCGAGGCGATCAGGTATCCGGCGACGGTCCAGCCGACGGCGGCGTAGAAGGAGGACAGGCCGCTGCTGTCCTGGGCGGAGACCCGGACCAGGTCCACGACGCGGACGGTGCGCTCCTGCCGTGCCTCGGCCGCGCTGACGATCTGGATGAGCGCCGAGGAGATCGACGGCCCGGCGGCCGAGGCGATGTACAGGGTGTCCCGGGTCGAGGCGGGGTCGACGATCAGGGCGCCGGTGGTGGTGCGGCTGATGACGCTTGCGCGGGCGGTCTGCTCGTCGTTGACGAGGCGCGGGGAGAGCGGCTGGCCGGGAATCGTGCCGAAGCCGGACAGGACCGGGCCCTGGATCTCGGCCGGGGCGACGACGGCGAACGGGAGGTTCTTGGCGCCGGGGTGATGCAGCCCGCCGACGTACGACAGGATGAAGCCGAGGCCCAGGCCGAGCACGCCGAGGACCAGCAGGAACGAGCGCACGGTGACCGCGTCGCGGATCTCGGCGAGAGCTGTGGGGCGCCGGGTGGGCTGGGCGCCCGTGCCGTCGGCGGCCGGTGGGGCGGGGGTTGGGGGCGGAGGTGGGGGCGGGGCCTCGTAGTTGCCGGGGTGGGCACGCTCCGACTCGCTCATGCGTGCCAGTTTGTCGTACGAACTCGAGGCTTGCTCGTCGGGTTGGCCCGGACGAGCCGTGCGGTACGGCCGGATCGCTGACCGGTCAGCCGTTGTGCGACGCCCAGATCGCGACCAGCACGAGGACCGCGAAGATCACGACCATGCCAAGCGCGACGTACGCGGCCTGGCGGTGCCCGGCGGAGCGGGTCGTCTCGCGCCACTCCCGCGGCGGCCACTCCTCCTCGGCCTCGTCGGCACCGGACCCCTGTTCCGCGGAAGTCGCGTCGCCGTGGGACGCCGCGCCATCGAAGTCGGCACCGTCGAGCTCAGCACCGTCAAGCACAGCATTATCGAGCACAGTGCGGTCCAGCAGCGGGTTGAGGTGCGTGGTCTCGAGGTCCGCGTCGCCGCGAGCCGTGGGTTCGTCTGCCGCCATGCCGTCAGTCTCGCATCCCGGGCGTCCGGTCCGGGCACGGGGTGTCCGGGTCAGTCGTCCTCTTCGGCCAGCTGCTCGATCACCGGCAGCGCGGCGACCAGCGTCGCGTACTGGTCAGGGGTCAGGCGCGCGGCGCGCTCGCTCAGCATCGCGGCGCGCTCGCTGCGCACCTTATCCAATAGGGCGTGCGCGGCCGGAGTCACCGCGATGTGACAGGAGCGGCCGTCCTCGGGATCCGGGATCTTCTCCACCAGCCCGGCCTCCATCAGGCCGCCGACGGTGCGGGTCATCGACGGGGCGGCGACCTTTTCGCGCGCGGCCAGCTCGCCTTGGCGGATGGGTCCGTGCTTCTCGACCGTGACGAGGGCGGAGATCTGAGCGAACGTCAGCTCGCCCGAGGTGCGCTGTGCCAGCCGGCGGTGCAGCCGGCCGACCGCGACGCGCAGCCGCGTGATGTCCTGCGGATCCGGCTGAAGAGTCATCGTCACACACTTTACTCCGCGCCGCGCGGCGCCCGGACCAGCGAGGCGAGGGCGCCGATCAGGGCCATTACGATGGCGAGCCAGAACACGACGACGAGTCCGTCGTGGAAGGGCCCGGCGATCAGGTGCGGGAAGAACTGGCGTCCGGTAAGCGTCGCGGCGTTGTGGGCGGGCAGCGCGTGCAGGACATGTGGCCCGAGCAGCTGTTGGATCGGGTTGTAGCCGAGGAAGGCGGCGAACAGGACGCCGACTGGGGGCAGCGCGGCGACGGCGTGTGCGGCCGAGGCGGGCACGCCCTGCGCGGTCAGTCCGCTGAACAGGGTGGCGGGCAGGCTCGAGGCGAGGCCGATCACCATGAGCGAGAAGAACAGGCCGATCGACAGCACCATGCCCGAGTTCTGGAAGGTGGACCGCATGCCGGAGGCGGCGCCGCGCTGGTGGGCCGGGACGCTTGACATCACCGACGACACGTTTGGCGCGGCGAACAGGCCGGAGCCCATGCCGTTGAGGAAGATCAGCAGCGCGAACGCCGGGTAGCTGAAGTCGGTCGGCAGCAGCAGCATGCCGCCGAAGGTGGCGGCCATCAGCAGCAGGCCGGCGGCGGAGAAGGCGCGGTGTCCGAAGCGGTCGGACAGCCGTCCGGCCATGGGTCCGGCGACGAGGAAGCCGAAGGTCAGCGGGACCAGGTAGATGCCGGCCCACAGCGGGGTCTGCGAGTAGTCGTAGCCGTGCAGGGGCAGCCAGATGCCCTGGAGCCAGATGATCAGCATGAACTGGAGGCCGCCGCGGGCGACGGACATCAGCAGGCCGGCTGCGTTGCCGCTGGCGAAGACGTGGTTGCGGAACAGGGCGAGCGGGAACATCGGCTCGGCCGTGCGCGACTCGATCACGACGAACAGGACGAGCACCGCGACGCCGCCGATCAGCCCGGCCACGATCAGCGGGTTGGTCCAGCCCATGGTGTGGCCGCCATAGGGCTGAATGCCGTAGGTGATGGCCGCGAGCAGCGCGGTCAGGCCGACGCCGAAGGTGAGGTTGCCCCACCAGTCAATGCGGCCGGGCCGACGTGGGGAGAGGTCGTGCAGGGACTTGTAGGCCCAGATCGTGCCGAGGATGCCGATCGGGACGTTGACCCAGAAGACGGAGCGCCAGTCCCAGTCGGCCAGCACGCCGCCGAGCACGAGCCCGAGGAAGGACCCGGCGAGGGCGGCGACCATGTTGATGCCGAGGGCCATGCCGCGCTGGGTGGCGGGGAAGGCGTCGGTGATGATGGCGACGGAGTTGGCCATGATCATGGCGCCGCCGATCGCCTGCA
The DNA here is from genome assembly GCF_035938995.1 of Actinocrinis sp. Classification (GTDB taxonomy): domain Bacteria; phylum Actinomycetota; class Actinomycetes; order Streptomycetales; family Catenulisporaceae; genus DASZGI01. The sequence continues at coordinate 3,970 of NZ_DASZGI010000101.1, read as the reverse complement.
CCACGCGCCAGCCGATCAGCCAGAGGGCGCCGTGCCCGCCGGTGAACGGGTCGAGGGACAGGATGATCGAGCAGACGGTGAAGACGGCGAACCCGAAGTTGTAGATCTTCACCCGGCCGAACATGTCGCCGAGCCGGCCCAGGGTGACCACGAGCACGGCCGTGACGAGCATGTAGCCCATCAGCATCCAGAGCAGATACGATACGTTGCCGGCCTGGAGCGGATCGAGCTTGACGCCGTTGAAGATGGCGGGCAGCGAAATCAGCACGATCGAGCTGTTGATCGTGGCGAGCAGCATGCCGAGAGTCGTGTTGGACAGCGCCACCCACTTGTAGTGCGAGTGATCCGGACCGGCGGAGAGCGCGGCGCGGAATCCGCCCCGGGGCTTGGCCGCGCCGGGGCTCAGGGGCGCGTGGGCATCAACAGCAGCGTCGGCGACGGCAGGGACGGAGACGTCGGTGGCTGCGGCGAAAGCGTTGGCGGAGCTGGCAGAGCGTGCGTTGCCCACCTCGCCGAGTCCGTCCGTGCGATCCCTGCGATGCCTATCCTGGGCGGCGATCGGTATATCCGGCGAGGCTCCTGGCGAAGCATCGGCCGACGCGCCGTTCGTGTGGGTGACTTTCGACGGCGTGGTCTCCGCAGCCATCCAGTGTCTCCGTTCCCGCCCGCGATACATAGCTTAGCTAAGCTAATTATATGCCCCGGAGGGCCGACGACCAAGGCGACGGCGTCCTCGCAGGCCGGCGGCGTCGTCGCCGGTCCACTCTCCCACTCACCCCACGTCCGGTCTGCCACGTTCCCTTTTGACCTCTTTGCACTCGTCCGAGCACGCACAGCATCGACGTCACAACATCATGTGATCCAAAAATCAGTGTGCGCTTAGGTCAAGAGCGAGCAAGGAAGGGGCAGGGCCGTTATGTCGTCTTGTATTGTCATCCGCCAATACCAGGCCGCTGTCATATGAGCATGTGAGGTCGGATCCAGCCGTGGGCGCGCACAGCAAGTCGAGGCACGGCGCTGCCCACAAGCCCAGCAGAATCCTTACACAGGCGGTCGAGGCGCAGCCCTGGAGCAGGCGTTATCCCGCCATCACGATCGCGGCGCTCGCCGGGACGATGGTGGGCGCGCCGGGCGGTGTGGCCGCGGCGATGGTGGCCGGCATCGGAGGGGCGGCCGCAGTTGCCCCGCAAACCGCTGTCGTCGCTACGAGTCCGCTGATCGTCGCCCCGCCGAGCCCGTCCGCGAGCGCGAGTGCGAGCCCGACGCCGACCGCGAAGCCCACCCCCACCGCGCCGCCGAACCCATACGCGCACACCACACTGGCGCAGCTTGAGCCGACCGGCTTGTACGGTGCGCAGAGCTACTCCACCGCGATGGCGTCGCAGTGGTCGAACGCGAAGATCATCGTGAAGGTCGCCGAAGAGCGGAAGATGCCGCTTTACGCCGCGGTGATAGCCGTCGCGACGGCCACTCAGGAGTCGCAGCTCACCAATCTGACCGTGGCGACGAACGCGGACTCGCTCGGGTTATTCCAGCAACGCCCCTCTGCTGGGTGGGGTACCGCCGCGCAGCTGACCAATCCGTACTACGCGAGCAATGCTTTCCTCGCCGCGCTCGATGTCTACGCACCGCACTACATGACGCTCAGCCTCTGGGAAGCGGCGCAGGCGGTTCAGCGCTCGGGCTTCCCGACGGCGTACGCGCAGTGGCAGTCCCAGGCCGCGCACATGGTGATGGCGATCGTAAACGGGACCGCGCCGTAGCGGTGGTGGTGGGCCGAGTACGCGGTGTCATCCCGTCGAGTGGGTCTCCGTCATGTCGTCTTTCGCCGCGCACGCCACGCTTCGACGACTTCGCCAGCGTCCAGTGAGTCGACGACTACGGATGGGCCGGCCTGAGGGCTGCGACGAGCCAGAGCAGCACACCGGTTGAATTCGGCGACGGCCTCACGGACTGCAGCTTCGAAGCGGCAGCCTGTGAGTTGGGGGCGGTTCGACGGCGGAGAGCGACAACACCGTGGCGGACGGAAAGCGAATACCGCTGAGGAGGTCAACGACTCGTCAAATTCGAGGGAAGACCGTGACAGATCTGACGGTGATCTCATATGGTCGGCTTCGTGCGCGCGGCAAGCGCCGTCGCAGACGGCACCGAGCGCACCCGCCGAGTCCATATGCGGCGCTGCCACCTGCACGAGAAAGTGCAGAAAGCGGCGTCGCGGAGCCGGGGACCCAAGTCCCTGGGGTGAATCGGCGTATGGTGCGTTCTTGCTATCGCGCCTGCGCCGTAGGGCGTCTCCCTTCCGCCCGAACCCGTCAGCTAACCCGGTAGGCGGTCGGAGGAGAGGCTCGACCTTTATTTCATGGGCGCGCACCGCAAACCCAGAGCAAAACCTGTGACCGTCGCCGCGGTCGTGACCGCCGCAGTCGTCACACCGGTGGGTACCGCAGCGGCGGCCACCTATGGGGGCTTCAGCGCCGTGCCGAGCACCGCGCACGGACTCTCCAACGCCGGCAATCTGCTGGGGGCCAGGGTCGGGGCCGCGTCCATCGTCAAGCCCAAGGTCATGACGTCCACGATCGTCGCCGTGGTGCCCGTGAGCGCGGCGACCACTCCGAAGCCCAGCGCGAGCGCGAGCCCTAGTCCAAGCGCTTCGAAGCCCGCCGCGCCGGCGCCGGCTCCGTCGTCCACGGCTCCCACCGTTGCTTCCGCCGCGAACCAGTACAAGAACGTGACGCTGGCGAGCCTCGAGCCGGCCGGCCTGTACGGCACCCAGCAGTACTTCACCGCGAACGCGGCTCAGTGGGCGAACGCCAAGACCATCGTCGCCGTCGCCGAGCAGCGCGGAATGCCGTTGTACGCGGCGGTCATAGCGATGTCGACGGCGATGCAGGAGTCGTCGCTGACGAATCTCACCGTGGCGACGAACGCGGACTCGCTGGGCCTGTTCCAGCAGCGTCCGTCGCAGGGGTGGGGTACTGCCGCGCAGATCACCGACCCGAGTTACGCCACGAACGCCTTCTTGGCCGCGCTCGAGGTGTACGCGCCGAACTATGCGGACCAGGCGCTGTGGGTCTCCGCTCAGGCCGTGCAGCGGTCCGGATACCCGACCGCGTACGCGCAGTGGCAGGATCAGTCGGCGAAGATGGTGCTCGCGATCGTGAACGGCACCGCGCCCTGAGCCTGGATCAGATCTGATCTGATTCTACCGGACTACCGGCCTACTGCTGTGGCCAGGGGGTCTGTTCCTGAGGCGGCTGCTGCTGACCGTACTGCGGCTGCGACGGGTACTGCTGCGGAGGTGGCGTCGAGCCCTGGTATGGGTACGGCTGGTGACTGGACACAGGGTGCTGCTGCGGCTGGGATTGGGGCTGCGCGTAGTTGCCGCCGGGGCCGGGAACCGGCGGGTGGTAGCCGTTGCCACCGCCGCCGCCTCCCCCGCCGCCGGGACCGTTGTTGTTCTTGCCCCGGGTGATCAGGAACACGATCACGCCGATCAGGACCAGCACCGCGACGCCGAGCCCTGCGTAGAGCCCGATGTTTGACGACTTACTGGGGGATGCCGAGGTCGCCGGGGCGCTGCCCGCCGCGCCGGAGTTCCCGGCGCCGGGTGCCGCGGACGAGACCACCACAGCGGGACCGCCGAGCGGGTTGCTGGTGTCGGTCGACGCCGATGCGCCTAAAGCCTTAAGCGGATCGATGACGCCATAGCCGACGTGGTCATCGACGCGCTGTCCGGTCCCGGTCACCGTGTTGTCGATGATGGCGCGCACGACCTGGCCTCCGGTCCAGTCCGGATGCAGGCCGATGATCAGCGCCGCTTCGGCCGACACCCACGGCGCCGCGTCGCTCGAGCCGCTGACCTGGGTGTACTGGCCGTTGGGGGCCGCGCTCTCGATGTTGACGCCCGGAGCGGCGACCGTCACGTCGCTCCCGAAGTGGGAGTACGGGTCCATGCTGCCGTTCTGGGCGA